>DASXXY010000341.1:0-3742 GCA_036502805.1 Gaiellales bacterium
CGTCGAGGGCGGCGTCGTCGTGCGCATGGACGGCCGCGCGGCCGCCGAGTTCGACGTGATCGACCGCTTCCTCGTCGCGCACGGGCTCGACCTCGAGATTGCCGGCGAGGCGATGGCGATGGACGACCTCGCGCTCGCGCGCATGCTGGTCGACATCGACGTGCCGCGCGACGCGCTCGTCCGCCTCGCGCGCGGCCTCACGCCCGCCAAGCTCGCGCGCGTCGTCGGCCTGCTCGATCCGGTCGAGCTGATGTTCGCGCTCAAGCGGCTGCGCGCGCGCCGCGCGCCCGCCAACCAGGCGCACGTGACGAACCTCAAGGAGAACCCCGCGCTGCTCGCGGCCGACGCCGCCGAGGCCGCGCTGCGCGGCTTCGCCGAGCTCGAGACGACCGTCGGCGTGTCGCGCTATGCGCCGCTCAACGCGATGGCGCTGCTCGTCGGCTCGCAGACCGGCCGCTCCGGCGTGATGACGCAGTGCGCCGTCGAGGAGCGCCTCAACCTGCGGCTCGCCATCCAGGGCCTCGTGACGTACGCCGAGACGCTCTCGGTCTACGGCACCGACAAGGCGTTCGACGACGGCGACGACACGCCGTGGTCGAAGGCGTTCCTGGCCTCGGCCTATGCGAGCCGCGGCGTCAAGGTGCGCTTCACGTCGGGCACCGGGTCGGAGGCGCTGATGGGCCACAGCGAGGGCTGCTCGATGCTCGCGCTCGAGGCGCGCTGCCTCAGCCTCGTGCGCGCCTGCGGGTCGCAGGGCGTGCAGAACGGCGCGATCTCGTGCGTCGCGCTGACGATGAGCCTGCCCGGCGGAACGCGCGCGATCCTGGCCGAGAACCTGATCGCCGCCTGGCTCGACCTCGAGGTCGCGTCCGGCAACGACGCGATCGCATCGCACTCCCCCACGCGCCGCACCGCGAAGCTGATGGGGCAGTTCCTGCCCGGCACCGACTTCGTCACGTCCGGCTACAGCGTGATGCCGCGGCATGACAACACGTTCGGCGGCGGCAACTACGACGCCGACGATCTCGACGAGTGGATGACGCTGCAGCGCGACTGGCAGGTCGACGCGGGCATCGAGCCCGCCGCGGAGGACGCCGTGCTCGCGGTGCGCGAGCTCGCGGGGCGCGCGATCCAGGCGGTCTTCGACGAGCTCGGCTTCCCCGCCGTGACGGACGCCGAGATCGCGGCCGCGACGCTCGGCCACTCCAGCCACGACCTCCCCGACCGCGACCGCGCCGAGGACGTCCTGGCCGCCGACCGCGTGCTCGCCGAGCGCATCACCGCGGCCGACGTGGCGCTCGCGCTCGACCGCCGGGGCTTCACGGAGATCGCCGAGCGCGTCGTCGGCATGCTCCGCCAGCGCGTCTCCGCCGACTACCTGCAGACGTCGTCGGTGATCGATGCCGAAGGGCGCGTGCACTCGGCCGTCAACGATCCGAACGACTACCGCGGGCCGGGCACCGGCTACGTGCTCGAGGGCGAGCGCTGGGCGCTGCTGCAGGCGCTGCCGCACGAGGTCGACCCCGCCACCGTCGGCCTCGTCGACGCCGCCGACGGCCCGGCGCTCCTGCGCGAGCTCGGCGCGTCGCTGCGCAGCGCCGTGCCGGACGAGGTGATCGTCGCCGTCGGGCCCGCCTTCGGCGACAGCCTGCGCGAGACCATCGGCGGCATCCCGCACGAGGAGGTGCTCCGCCAGCTCTGCGCCGGCATCGAGGAGGAGGGCGTGCGCTACCGCGTCATCCGCATCGCCCGCACCTCGGACGTCGCCTTCATCGCGCACGACGGCGCGCAGCTCGCGGGCTCGGGCATCGCGATCGGCGTGCAGTCGAAGGGCACGGCCGTCATCCACCGCGCCGACCTGCAGCCGCTCGACAACCTCGAGCTGTTCGGCATGGCGCCGCTCCTGCGCCCCGAGTCGTACCGTCAGATCGGCCGCAACGCCGCGCGCTACGCGAGCGGCGGCCGCGCGAGCCCCGTGCCGCTCGTGCTCGACAACTTCGCCCGCGCGAAGCTGATCGTGCGCACGACGCTGCTGCACCGCCGCGAGACCGAGGCGATCACGCCGGGCGCGGCGGCGATGGACGTGACGCTTGCGTAGACACCCGACGAGGGGAGAGGGATGAGCACGCCGGTGGAGTTCATGGCGGACGTCCTCGGGATGTGGACGGAGAGCGACGAGGCTGCTCGCCTCGCCATCGTGCGCAAGCGCTTCGCCGATGACGTGCGCTTCCTCGATGCCGACGGCGAGTTCGCCGGCCATGCGGGTCTCGAGCGCTTCAGCGCGGCGCTGCGCGCTCGCTTCCCCACCGCCCGCTTTCGAGCTCGCGTCACCGCCGCTGACCGTGGGTGACGCGTTCCTCGCAGCCTGGCGCTTCGGTCCGCCCGACAACCCGGGGCTCGTCACCGGCAGCGATTTCGTGCTCTGGGACGGCGAGCGGGCGAGCGAGCTCTACGCGTTCGTACGCCGGCCCGGGGCCTGACGGCGCCCCGAGACGCCGTCAGGACGTGCGGCCGAACCAGCGTGCACTTCGGCTCGCGCCGAAGTGCTGCTTGTCCGCCCGCAGCGCGACCGACGGCGCCTGGTAGACGCCCGTCGGCGAGGGCCCCGAGAGGAAGTCGATGTCGACGCGGCCGATGCGCCCGCCGCCGAACTCGATGTAGCACGAGCCCGTGCCGGCGTGCACGCCATCGGGCCCGGTGCCGCGCAGATGCGCGACGAGCGTCTGACCGAGGGCGCGCGCGGCACCCTCGGCGAAGACGCCCGCCTTGGGCGTGCCCTGGGTCGCGCAGTCGCCGATGGCGTAGACGCCCGCGACGCTGCTCGCGAGCGTCGCCGGGTCGACGGGCACGTAGCCGTCGACCGTCAGGCCGCTCTCGACGACGACGGCGGGAGCACGGTGCTTCGGCACGCCGAGGAAGAGGTCGTACGGCAGCTCGCTGTCGTCGTCGAGCACGACGACGCGGCGCTCGAGGTCGAGCGCGCTCACCTTGGCGTTCGAGATCAGCCGGATGCCGCGCTCCTCGAAGGCCTCGATGAGCGCAGCGGAGGTCTCCGGCGAGGGCGGCACCGGGCGGCCGAACGGCAGGACGAGCGTGATCTCGCAGTCGCCGCGGACGCCGCGCCGGACGAACTCGTCGTGCAGCATCAGCACGCACTCGCTGGGCGCCGGCGGGCACTTGAACGGCGCTCCGCAGACGCCGATGATCGCGTGCCCACGGGAGAAGCCGGGCAGCAGCCCCGCCAATCGCTCCGCGCCGGCGACGGAATAGAACTCGTTCCCGGCCTCGGCGAGCCCCGGCGTCGCGTCCAGGTCGTAGTCGGCGCCGAGCGCGAGCACGAGGACGTCGGCCTCGTGCACTCCCCCGTCGGTGGTCACGCGGCGCGCCTCGGGGTCGATCGAGGTGACCGTCTCCTGGAGGAAGCGGACGCCCGGCTTCACGAGGTCGCGGTACGGTAGTCGGACCTGGTCGAGTGTGGTCCGCCCGAACATCACGTCGAGCTTCGAATAGCCGAACACGAACGCATCGTTCTGGTCGATCAACGTCACGGCCGCGTCGTCGCCGACGGCCTCGGACAAGATGGTCGCGAGCTCGAGACCTCCGAAGCCCGCTCCCAGGATCACAACTCTCGACGCTGCCATCTAGAGGGGGATATTGCCGTGCTTACGGTGTGGCCGCGGCTCGCGCTTCGTGATCGACGTGCGCAACGCGTCGATCAGCACCGGCCGGGTCCGGCGCGGTT
>DASXXY010000342.1:0-6144 GCA_036502805.1 Gaiellales bacterium
CGCGAAGACGCCTGCGAGCGACGCCCACTCGAACGCGAGCGTGGCCGCGCCGAGCTCCGTGCCGAGCGCGGCGACGCCCTGCTCGAACGGCTTCGGCACGGTGTAGTCGAACGCCGCGTGCCCCGTGGTGCCGTGACGCACCGCGTCGCGCGCCCACACGAGGTGCGAGTACGCGTCGCTGCCGAGCGCCTCGCCGGCGAGCGTGCGGACGAGCACCGTCGCGAACGTCGCGGCGGCCACGACGAGGACGAGGACCCCGAGCCGGCTCACCCTCCGGCCGTCAGCGCCAGCGAGCGCAGGCGGAAGCCGCCGTGCTCGGCATTCAGGTCCGAGGCGCAGCGGGAGACGATCGCGGCGATCTGGTGGGACAGCTCGGGCAGCTCGGCGAGCGGCGAGCGCAGCAGCGCCGCGAGCGCCTCGAGGCCGCCCGGCGGCAGCGGGATCGAGCCGGGGCAGTTGCCGCAGACGGCGCCGCCGGCGGCGGCCGAGAAGCGCACGAGCGGCACGGCCTCGGCACCGCACGACGCGCACGAGGCGAGCCGCGGCGCGAACCCCGCGAGCCCGTGGAGCTTGAGCTGGAACGCGAGCAGCAGCGGATCGAGCGCGCAGTCGCCGGGCGTCGCGGCGTAGCCGTCGAGCACGTCGAGCAGGCGGCACAGCGCTGCGAAGACGCGCGGCGACGGATCGCCCTCGGCGAACAGCTTGAGCAGGGCCTCGCCCGCCGCGCCGGCGATGCGGGCGCGCTCGGGCTGCTCGCGCACGGCGTGGTGGGTCGCCAGCGTGTCGACGCCGGAGATCGTGTGCAGCTCGCCACGGCCCTCGTGCAGGACGAGCGCGACGTGGCTGAACGGCTCGAGCCGCGCGCCCACGCGCGAGCGGGTGCGACGGACGCCCTTCGCGACCGCGCCGACGCGCCCGCGGGCGGGCGTGTAGAGGTGCAGGATGCGGTCGGCCTCGCCCAGTCGCAGCGAGCGCAGCACCACTGCCTCGGTCTTGTAGGAGCCGTGCATCTGCGGCGGTCAGGGTAGTTGATCGCCCCCACGCCGGAATGCGCGCGCCGGCTGGTACGTTGAGTACTCCAATGACTCCCGTAACCGTGTACTCCACGAACTGGTGCCCCTGGTGCGACCGCGCCAAGGCACTCCTCAAGACCCGCGGCATCGAGTTCGACGACGTCAACATCGAGACGCAGCCGAACTTCCGCCAGAAGCTGATGGAGCTGACGGGCGGCTACACCGTCCCGCAGATCGTGATCGGCGAGCAGCCGATCGGCGGCTTCCAGCAGCTGCGCGCGCTCGACGCCAGCGGCGAGCTCGCGAAGCTCATCGCGGCGTGAGCGTCCTGCCGTGACTGCACCGGCTGAGCGCCCTGGACGCGAGCCGGCGTCTGGCACGTGCGGAGCACGTGCGGCGACGCCGGGCCGCCCCCAGGGTGCTCAGCCGGCACGTTCACGACAAGCAAAGACGCTCGAGCGATACGCCCGCTGACGCGCACGAGGCGCGCTAGAAACGTTGGCAGTGCGGGCAATATGTCGTGCCCCGCTGCGCGACGACGGTGCGCCGCATGAGCGTGCCGCAGCGCTCGCACGGCTCGCCGCCCCGCCCGTAGGCGTGCAGGCGCTCCTGCGCCGAGCCGTAGCCGCCGTCGGGCGTGCGGAAGTCGCGGATCGACGAGCCCTGCGCCTCGATGGCGAGCTCGAGCGCCGCGATCACGGCCGCGTGCAGGCGCGCGACGCGCACGCGCGAGAGCCGGCCCGCGGGTGCCAGCGGGTGGATCTTCGCGGCCCACAGCGCCTCGTCGGCGTAGATGTTGCCGACGCCGGCGACGACGCGCTGGTCGAGCAGGGCGGCCTTGACGGGCGCGCGCCGGCCCGCGAACGAGCGCCCCATGTCGGCGGCGGCCCAGCCGCCGAGCGGCTCGGGCCCGAGCTTGCCGGCGAGCCAGTCCTCCGCACCGTCCTCCGCGATCCGCCACGTGCCGAAGCGCCGCGCGTCCGTGTAGCCGAGGTAGGAGCCGTCGTCGAGCCGCGCCCATGCGCGCAGGAAGCGCAGCGGCTCCGCGGGCGCCTCGGGCAGCCAGCGCAGGTTCCCGGTCATGCGCAGGTGGACGAGCAGGGCCGCGCCGTCGTCGAGCTCGACGATGAGGTACTTGCCACGCCGGCCGAGCGTGTCGACGCGCACGCCCTCGAGGCGCGCGGCCACGATCGCCGGCGACTCCGGCTCGGTCAGCCGGTGGTCGAGCACCTGCACCTCGGCGAGCACGCGGCCCGCGAGATGCGGCAGCAGGCGACGTCTGACGGTCTCGACCTCAGGCAGCTCCGGCACGGCTCAGCCGACCGTCCCGAGCAGGAGCGGCGGGCGCTCCACGGGCCCGTCCGCGAGCTCGTAGGCGGCGAGCACCTCGGCGGCGGCCGCCTCGGCGCCCTCCGCCGTGCGCGCGAAGACGTGCGCGAGCGGCTGCCCCGCCTCGACCGCGTCGCCCGGCTTGGCGTGCACGACGATGCCGACCGCGTGATCGATGACGTCCTCCTTGCGCTCGCGCCCGGCGCCCATGCGCATTGCCGCACGGCCGATCGCGAGCGCGCCGCAGCGCGCGACGGACGCCGTGCGCGGCGCCGTCACGGGCAGCGTCACGGGCGCCAGCTCGAGCACGTCCCACGGCCGCTCGGCGATGCGCGGGTCGCCGCCTTGGGCCTCCACGAGCAGCTCGAGCGAGCGCAGCGCGGCGCCCGACGCGATCGCGTCCTCGGCCAGGCGCCGGCCCTCCTCGGCGCTCACGCCGAGATCGGAGAGCGCGGCCATGCGGGCGGCCGAGCCGAGCACGAGCTCGCGGAAGTCGCCGGGCCCTCGGCCGGCGAGCATCTCGCAGGCCTCGGCGACCTCGAGCGCGTTGCCCACCGCCCCGCCGAGCGGCGAGTCCATGGCCGTCAGCTCGCAGACCGTCGGCCGGCCGGCGCGCACGCCGATGTCGCGCATGCGCACGGCGAGCTCGCGCGCGGAGGCGAGGTCGGGCATGAACGCGCCCTCCCCCACCTTCACGTCGAGCAGGATCGCGTCGGCCCCGGCCGCGAGCTTCTTCGACATCACGGACGCCGCGATCAGGCCGGGCGCCGGCACGGTGCCCGTGACGTCGCGCAGCGCATACAGCAGGCGATCGGCGGGCACGAGGTCGTCGGTCTGGGCGGCCAGCGCGCAGCCGATGCGGCCGACCTGCGCGATCAGCTCCGCGACGCTCAGCCCGACGCGGAAGCGCGGGATCGCCTCGAGCTTGTCGAGCGTCCCGCCGGTGTGCGCGAGACCGCGCCCCGAGAGCTTCGCGACCGGCATCCCCAGCGCGGCGGCGAGCGGGGCGAGCGCGATCGTGGTCTTGTCGCCGACGCCGCCCGTCGAGTGCTTGTCGACGACCGTGCGGCCGAGCGGCGAGAGGTCGATCGTCGCGCCCGAGTCGACCATCGTCTGCGTCAGCTCGTGCGTCTCGGCGTCCGAGAGGCCGCGGAAGACGACCGCCATCGCCCACGCGCTCATCTGCTCGGCGGCCACGCGGCCCGCCACGTAGCCCGCCACGAGCCACGCGATCTCGCCCGGCGCGTGCTCGGCGCCGTCGCGCTTGCGCTCGATCAGCTCGACCGCTCTCAGAGCGGTCGTCCCAGGGCGATCGGCGTGCCCGGCAGACCGCCGCCCGGCGTGGCGCCGAGCCACGCGGCGGCGGTCGCGCCGACGTCGGCGAACTCGCCGTCGTGGCGCGGCCCGTGACCGCGTCCAGGCGCGTGCGCGACGAGCAGGGAGTACTCGCGCGAGTGATCGGTGGACGGCGTCGTCGGGTCGCAGCCGTGGTCCGAGGTCAGCAGCAGCAGGTCGTCCGGTCCGAGCGCGGCGCGCAGGTCCGGGATCGCAGCGTCGATCTCCTGCAGGCAGCGGTGGAAGCCCTCGGGATCGTTGCGGTGCCCGTAGGTCATGTCGGTCTCGACGAGGTTGACGAAGACGAGGCCCCCGCCGACCGTGCGCGCGAGCTCGACCGTCTGCGCGAGGCCCTCGGCGTTCGAGTGCGTCGGCAGCGACTCGTCGATGTCCTGGCCGGCGAAGACGTCGCCGATCTTGCCCACGCCGGTCACGCGCGCCCCGCCCTCGCGGAGGCGCGAGAGCCAGTTGGGCCGCGGCGGCACGAGCGAGAAGTCGTGGCGGTTCGCCGTGCGGCGGTAGTCGCCCGGGACGCCCTCGAACGGCCGCGCGATCACGCGCCCGACGGCGTGCTCGCCCGTCAGCTGCGCGCGCGCGGTGCGGCAGGCGGCGTACAGCTCCTCGAGCGGCACGGTCTGCTCGTGCGCGGCGATCTGGAAGACGGAGTCGGCGGACGTGTAGACGATCCACCTGCCCGTGCGCTGGTGCTCCTCGCCCAGGCGCTCGATGATCTCGGTGCCCGAGGCGGCGACGTTGCCGATCACGCCGCGGCCGGTCGCCGCCGTGAACGCGTCCAGCACGTCCTGCGGGAACCCGTCCGGGTAGGTCGGGAACGCGCGCTCGGTCACGATGCCCGCGATCTCCCAATGCCCGACGGTCGTGTCCTTGCCGAGCGAGCGCTCGAGCAGGCGGCCGGCGACCGACGGCGCGGCCTCCGACGGCGCGCAGCCCTCGAGCGGCAGCACGTTGCCGAAGCCGAGCGCCTGCAGGTTCGGGAGGTCGAGCCCGCCGACGGCGCGCGCGACGTTGGCGAGCGTGTTCGAGCCCTCGTCGCCGAACGCCGCGGCGTCGGGCAGCTCCCCCGCCCCGACGGCGTCGAGCACCACGATGAACGCTCGCCGGCCCACGACGGGGAGCCTACCCCCGCGAGGGCGTGCGCCGCGCGCGCGGGTGCGCGCCCTCGAACGCGCTGCGCAGCGCCCCGTCGCCGAGGTGCGTGTAGATCTCGGTCGTGGCCACCGATGCGTGCCCGAGCAGCTCCTGCACGACGCGCAGATCGGCGCCGCGCTCGAGCAGGTGGGTCGCAAACGAGTGGCGGAGGACGTGCGGCGTGACGGCCTGCTCGACGCCCGCCTCGGCGGCGTGGCCGCGCACGATCCTGAACACGCCCTGGCGCGAGATGCGGCGGCCGCGGGCGTTGAGCAGGAAGGCGCCCGCCTCCTGGGTCTTGCCGAGGTAGGGGCGGCCGCGCGCGAGGTAGCGCCGTGCCGCCTCGGCCGCGAGACGGCCCGTCGGCACGATGCGCTGCCGCCCGCCCTTGCCCTCGACGCGCACGATGCCGCGCTCGAGGTCGAGATCGCCCGGGCGCAGGGCGGTCAGCTCGGAGACGCGCAGCCCGCCGCCGTAGAGCAGCTCGAGCGCCGCCCGGTCGCGCAGGCCGAGCGGTGTCGCGCCGGGGTGCTCGACGATCAGCTGGGCCTGCGCCGGCGAGAGCACACGCGGCAGGCGCTTGGGCAGGCGCGGCAGCGCGACGATCGCGCGCGCGTCGAGCGGCCGCGCGCCGATGCGGCCGCGGTGGCGCATCAGCGAGCGCGCCGCGGCGAGCCGCCGGCGCCTCGTCGCAGGCGCGAGGCCGGCGCGCTCGAGCGCGCCCGCGAATGCCTCGAGGTCGTCGGCGGAGGCGTCGTCGATCCCGACGTCGCGCGCGCGCAGGAACTCGCGCAGCTGCTCGAGGTCGCCGCGGTAGGCAGAGACCGTGTGCCGCGAGGCGCCGCGCTCGAGTGCGAGATGGGTCAGGAAATCCGCGACCGGATCCACGCCGAACCCTTCGCGGGACGCCGCCGGTACCCTCCCGACGATGAGCGTGACCCTGCGACGGGCGCGCACGACCGACGTGCGCGCGATCCACGACCTGATCGAGCTCTACGCCCAGGACCGCATCCTGCTGGCCAAGGAGCGCGTGCAGCTGTACGAGGACGTCCAGGACTTCTGGGTCGCGGACGACGGCGGCCGCGTCGTCGGCTGCGGCGCCGTCCACCCGCTCTGGGAGGACATCGCCGAGATCCGCACCGTCGCGGTCGACCCGTCCGTGCGCGGCCAGGGCGTCGGGAGGCTGATCGTGGAGCGCCTGATCGCGACCGTGCGCGAGCTCGGCATCGGCCGCGTGTTCGTGCTCACGTTCGAGCGCGAGTTCTTCTCCGCGTTCGGGTTCCGCGAGATCCAGGGCACGCCGGTCACGCCCGAGGTC
>DASXXY010000343.1:0-1899 GCA_036502805.1 Gaiellales bacterium
CGGGTCGAGCAGCGACGCGAGCGTGCGCGCCGTCTGCGTGGCGTCGACGACGTTCGCGAGCGTTCCGTTGAGCGCTGCGATGACCTCGCTCGCGCGGTCGCCGGGGTGGCGCTCGTCGTCGGTCGAGAGGTTGAGCACGCCGGCGTAGTGGCCCGAGCGCGTCACGAGGCACATCGTCAGGCCCTCGCGGAAGCCGGCCGGCAGCAGCACCTCGGCGACCGTCGCGAGGTCGCCCGGATCGCCGGGCAGGTCGCGCATGCGCATCGGCCGGCGCGATGCGTGCAGCCCGAGCTGCGTCAGCTCGCCCTCGAAGAACGGGCCCGAGAGGTGGTCGAGCAGCGGCTCGCCGTAGCCCCTGCTGGCGAGCGTGCTGTGCTCCTGCTCGAACGGATCCCAGCGCGTGAGCTGGGCGCAGACGTACGGCACGATGCCGTGCAGCTCGGCGAGCACCTGCTCGGCGCGCGCCGCCGGGGCGAGCGCCTCCGAGGCCGCGCCGGCCACGCGCGTCAGCGCATCGATCTCCGCAAGCCCTCCGCGCTCCATGGGCAACATTCGCACACCTCGGCTGCGTCCGTCTAGGCGCTGCGCTGCTCGAGCAGGGCCTGGACGCGGGGCCAGTCGTCGTCGGTGACCGAGAACATCGCCACGTCGCGCAACCCGGGCCCGTCGGCGCGCCGCGAGTGCTTGCGCAGGATACCCTCGAACGTGGCGCCGACGCCGGCGATGGCGCGCCGCGAGCGCTCGTTGCGGGCGTCGGTCTTGAGCTGCACGCGGGTCGACCCGAGCACGTCGAAGGCGTGCTGCATGAGCAGCAGCTTGGCGCAGGGGTTGAGGCGCGTCCCCTGCCATGGTGCGCCGTACCAGGTCGAGCCGATCTCGATGCGCCCGTCGGCGGGTGCGATGTCGAGATAGCTCGACGTGCCGGCGACGACACCCTCGCTGAGCACGGCGAACGGCACGCGGACGCCCGCCTCGGCGTCCGCGAACGCCTGCGCGACCCAGCTCGCGAGCGTCGAACCGCCGGTGTTCGGCCCGTACACCGTGAACGACCCGGGATCGGCGTCGAGCGCCGCCGCGAGCCCGTCCTCGTGCTCCGGGCGGAGCGGCTCGAGGCGGACGTCCCCGCGGGTCAGGACGATGGGCTCCGGACGCTGCATGCGAGGAGCCTACCCAAGCCGCGCTGCTACAACGGGGCGGTGAACGGAAGCGCCAGCCGCGACCTCTGCGACCTGCTCGGGAGCGAGCGGCCGATCGTGCAGGCCCCGGTCGGCGAGTGCGCGACGCCGGAGCTCGTGGCCGCCGTCGCCGAGGCCGGCGGCATCGGCACGCTCGCGTGCACGTGGACGGCGCCGGAGCGGCTGCCCGAGCTGGTCGCGCGCGTGCGCGCGCTGACGCCGGGCCGCTTCGCGGCGAACCTCGTGCTCTGGTTCGACGTCGACGCGCAGCTCGACGCGCTGCTCGCGCTCGCCGTCCCGGTCGTGACGTTCTCGTGGGGCCAGCCCGGCCGCCGGCGGATCGAGCGCTGCCACGCCGCCGGCGCGCGCGTCGTCGTGCAGGTCGGGTCGGCCGCCGGCGCGCTCGAGGCTGCCGCGGACGGCGCCGACATCCTCGTCGCGCAGGGCGTCGAAGCAGGCGGGCACGTGCAGTCGTCGACGCCGCTGCGCGCGCTCCTGGACGACGTCCTGGCCGCGGCCGGGGCCGTCCCGGTCGTCGCTGCCGGCGGCCTCGCGCTGCGTGCGCACGTCGAGCGCGTGCTCGCGAGCGGCGCCGCGGGCGCGATGCTCGGAACGAGCTTCCTGGCCACCGCCGAGAGCGGCGCCCACGACGAGTACAAGGCCGCGCTCGTCTCGGCAGGCGACCGCTCGACCGCGCTCACGGTCTGCTTCGACGGCGAATGGC
>DASXXY010000344.1:0-13932 GCA_036502805.1 Gaiellales bacterium
AGTGCCTCCACGAGCTCAAGCTGATCGTCGACCTGATGTACGAGGGCGGGCTCGAGGGGATGCGCTACTCGATCTCCGACACGGCCGAGTACGGCGACCTCACGCGCGGCCCGCGGATCGTCGACGAGCACGTCCGCGAGACGATGGGCACGATCCTCGAGGAGATCCGCTCCGGGAAGTTCGCCGAGGAGTTCCTGGGCGACATCAAGGCCGGCGGCCCGCGCATGCAGGAGCTGCGCGAGAAGGCCAGGGGCAGCCAGATCGAGTCCGTCGGCAAGGAGCTGCGCGGCATGATGCCGTTCGTGAACGCCGGCAAGAAGTAGGCCGCCGTACGGCTCGCGGCCCGGCGCTCGCTCGACGGCGCCGGCCGCGAGCCGTCTCAGCCTGGCGGCCTCGCCGCCTGCACACGCCACGCGTCGGGCCGTCGGCTGTGCGCCCGGGTCACGCGCCCATCGGGCCGTGCCGCCTAGAGCAGGAAGCCGAGCAGGATCGTCGTGCAGACGAGCCCGCACGAGGCGATGATCGTGAAGCGCGTCAGGTTGCGCTCCATGATCTGCGTGGATCCGAACGACGACGAGCCCACGCCGAAGGCGCCGGAGAGGCCGGCGTCCTTGCCCGAGTGGGCCAGGATCAGGATGATCACGCCGAACGCGAGCAGCATGTGCACGGCGATCGCGGCGATGCGGATGATCTCGCTCACGTCCGTGATCCTACCAGCGCCCGCGTCCCAGAACCGTCGCTGGGCCGTGCGCGGTGCCGGCGAGCGCGATGCGGCGCATGACGTAGGCGCCGACCGCCGGCCAGGCCATCGCGATCACGTACGGATAGCTCTTGACCGGATCGATGCCGAAGAGCGCGTAGGCGACACCGGAGCCGAGCACGAGCGCGGAGGCGGCGCCCCAGCCGCGCTTGAACTCGAGCACGGTCGCGAACAGGGTCGGGATCAGGAGCCCGACCGGCACCGCGGGCGCGGTGGCCGCCGCGAGCGTGCCGAAGCCGAGCGTGAGCAGCATCTGGCGCCGCGACTCGGCGATCCACTGCTCGCGATCGAGCAGCAGCGTCGCGAGCGTGAGCACGATGAGCGCGACGACCACGACGCCGTCGGTCTTCGCGGCCCGCTCCCAGACGGGCAGGAGCGCGACCGGGACCGTCGCGAGCAGCAGCAGGGCCGCCGCCAGGAACTCGCGCGGGGCGAACGTCGCGCGCAGCGCCGGCGGTGGCGCCGGGGTCGCCGCGGCAGGCGCCGGCGCAGCGGCCGGTGCCGGCACGGGCGCCGCGGGTGGGGTACGGCTGCGCTTGCGGCTCGGCATCGCAGGCCAACGCTAGCGGATGGGAGCGGCTCGCCTCGCGGGCGCGACTCGGATCGCCGCGCGGGAGGCGCCGGGCGCTACGGCCGCGCGGCCGGCAGGCAGGCGGCGAGCACGCCGGCGGCGCGTGCCGCCTCGCGCTCCACGCCGTAGGGCTCGGCGGCCGCGCGGGCGGCCTCGCCGGGCCGCAGGGCGGCCGCGCGCACGAGCGCCGCGGCGATGTCGCCGCCGTCGGCGGCGTCGCAGAACGCGCCCGTGACGCCCTCGCTCACCGCCGCGCCCGACGGCACGCCGCGCGAGACGACGACCGGGCGGCCGCACGCCAGCGCCTCGATCGCAGTCAGCCCGAAGCCCTCGCGCTCGGAGACGAGGCACGTGACGTCGCAGGCGCGCATCCAGCGCGGCACCTCGTGCGGCGGGACGCCCTCGGCGAAGCGCACGGCCTGCGCGATGCCGAGCGTCGCCGCGAGCGCCTCGAGCCGCTCGATCTCGGGCCCGCCGCCGACGAGCGCGAGCGATCCTCCGCCCCACGTCGCGCGCGCCTGCGCGAACGCCTCGAGCAGGCGGGGCAGGTTCTTGGCGGGCACGAGGTTGCCGGCGAAGAGCACGCGCGGGCCGTCCGACTCCCAGCCGAGCGCGGCGATCGCGACGTCGCGGTCGCCGTCGCGGAAGGCGTCCAGGTCGACGCCCGCGCTGACGACGTGCAGGCGCTCGCCGAGCGGGCCGGCGACCGCCTCGATGCGCGCCGCGAGATCGTCCGAGACGGCGAACACGGCGCAGGCGTCGCCGACGGCCGTGCACGTCGCCGCACGGATGCGCGGGGAGCGCTCGGCATTCGCGACATCGGTGCCGTGCGCCGTGAGCGCATAGGCGACGCCTGCGGCGCGCGCGGCGCGCCGGGCGATCGTCCCGGTGGGCACGAGGTAGTGCCCCCAGACGACGTCCGGCCGCGTCCGGCGGGCGGCGGCGCGGGCGCGCCAGCCGAGCCGGGCGTACTTGCGCAGCGTGCGCACGCGGCCGCCGCCGAGCTCGCTCGAGGACACGAGCACGATCTCGTGGCCGCCGCGCTCGAGAGCCGCGACGAGGCGCGCGACGTAGATGCCGAACGACGGCCGCTCCGCCGACGGGTACGCATTCGTGACGATGAGGATGCGCACCGCGGACGTTCTAACAGACGCCCTCGCGCGCCCCGAGAGCCGGGTGTCGGATTCGAACCGACGACATCTTCCTTACAAGAGAAGCGCTCTACCAGCTGAGCTAACCCGGCCTGCCCCCGCATTGTCCCCGCTGCGCCGGATATCTGCGCGATCCGGCGGTGCCGATGCCGCTTGACTCGCCAGTCAGCGCTCCCCTACGGTGCCTGGACACGCGCGTGCCGCCGCGCATTCACGGAGGTGCACAGATGGCAACCGGCGTCGGTATCGATCCAGCGCGCATCGCTCAGCTGACCGAGCGCGAAGAGTCCCACCTGAACTCCGAGACGAGCGGCTCGGCGCGCATGTACGAGCGCTCTCGCAAGATCATGCCGATGGGCGTGGCGTCCTCGTACCAGGCGCGCAGCCCGCACCCGATCTTCCTCGAGCGCGGCTCCGGCTCGAAGGTCTGGGACGTCGACGGCTCCGAGTACCGCGACTTCCACAACGGCTTCGGCTCGATGGTGCAGGGCCACGGGCACCCGGCGATCACGCGCGCCGTGACCGCGCGCATGCCGCAGGGCACGCACTTCGCGGCGATGACCGAGGACAGCGTGATCGTGGCCGAGGAGCTGGCGCAGCGCTGGGGCCTCCCCAAGTGGCGCTTCACGAACTCCGGCTCGGAGTCGACGATGGACGCGATCCGGCTCGCCCGGGCGCATACGGGGCGCGAGCTCGTGGTCAAGATGGAGGGCTCCTACCACGGCCACCACGACACGGTCATGGTCTCGATCGGGATCGACATCGACGATGCGGCCGTCGGTCCTGCGAACCGCCCGAACAGCGTGCCCTACGGCGGCGGCATCCCCGCCTCCACGGTCGCGAACACGATCCCCGTGCCGTTCAACGACGCCGACGCGCTCGACGCGCGCCTGGGCGAGCTCGCCGGCAAGGTCGCGTGCGTGATCATGGAGCCGGGCATGATGAACATCGGCGTCGTGCTGCCGCAGGACGGCTACCTCGCCGCCGTGCGCGAGATCACGCGCAAGCACGACGTCGTCCTGATCTTCGACGAGGTCAAGACGGGCATCACGATCGCCGCCGGGGGCGCGGTCGAGCGCTTCGGCGTCACGCCCGACCTCGTCACGCTCGCGAAGGCGCTCGGCGGCGGCCTGCCGAGCGGCGCGATCGGCGGCTCGGAGGAGGTCATGGCCTCGATCGAGAACGGCCTCGTCTACCAGGTGGGCACCTACAACGGCAACCCGCTGAGCATGGCGGCCGCGCGCGCGAGCTTCCAGGAGGTCATGACGCCGGAGGCCTACGTCCACCTCGAGCACCTCAACGACCGCCTGCACGAGGGCCTCACCGCGATCATCGACAAGCACGGCTTCCCGGCCCACGTGATCGGCCTCGGCGCCAAGGGCTGCATCGTCTTCGCGACCGACCCGATCCTCAACTACCGCGACTGGGCGCACAAGACGAACGGGCCCCTGAACGAGCTCGCGTGGCTCTACAACATGAACCGCGGCATCTTCATGACGCCGGGCCGCGAGGAGGAGTGGACGCTCTCGGTGCAGCACGACGACGCCGACGTCGACCGCTTCATCGACGTCTTCGCCGAGCTCGCGAGCGATCTGACGTCGTGAGCAGGTACGACCTGGACGAGCTCGCCGCCCGCGCGCGGCGGTTCGTCGACGAGCACTGCGTCCCGCACGAGGAGACCGCCGAGCGCAACGGCGGCAAGCTCCCGGCCGCGACGGCGGCCGCGATCGCGGCCGCCGCGCGCGCGGCCGGCCTCGTCGGCCTCGACCACCGCCGCGAGGACGGCGGGCAGGGCATGAACCTGCTCGAGCAGGTCGTCGTGCACGAGGCGTTCGGGCGCAACACGAACGGCGTCTGGTGGCACATCCCGAGCGTCGCGAACGTGCTCTCGCACGGCACGCCCGAGCAGGTCGAGCGCTACCTGCGGGCGGCCCTGCGCGGCGAGCGCTGGGAGTGCTACGCGATCACGGAGGCCGAGGCCGGCTCGGATCCCGGCGGCGTCACCGGCACGGCCCGCCGGCGCGGCGACCACTGGGTGATGGACTGCGAGAAGTGGTTCTCGACCGGCGGCGACATCGCCGACTTCTTCATCGTGCACGTGCTCGCGATCGACGAGGACGGCACGAACCTCGGGCCGACGCTCTTCCTCGTCGACACGGGCCCGGGCGTCGAGATCGTCGACGACCCGCCGTTCACCCACACCTTCCCGGTCGGCCACCCGACGGTGCGCTTCACCGGCGTCGAGCTGCACGACGGCCAGCGCCTCGGCGCGATCGGCGCCGGCGACGCGCTCACGAACGAGTGGTTCATCGAGGAGCGCGTCCACATCGCCGCGCGCTGCGTCGGCGCGATGGAGCGGCTGCTCGAGATCGGCACCGCGTGGGCGCTCGAGCGCGAGCAGTTCGGGCAGCGCATCATGGACTTCCAGGGCGTCTCGTTCCCGCTCGCCGACGCCGCCTGCTCGGCGCTCTCGATGAAGCTCCTGACCCGGCACGTCGCGCAGCTCGCCGACGCCGGCGCCGACCCGAAGCTCGTGCACGGCAAGGCCTCGATGGCGAAGCTCGCGGCCTCCGAGGCCGCCGGGCGCGTGGCCGACGCCGTCGTGCAGGTGCTCGGAGGCCGCGGCTACATGCGCACGAACGCCGCCGAGCGGCTGTGGCGCGAGGTGCGCGTCGACCGCATCTGGGAGGGCACGTCCGAGATCCAGCGCCTCGTCGTCGCCCGCGGCCTCGAGAAGCGCGGCGTCGACGCGATGCTCTCGCTCTAGCAGCACGGCGGGGGACGCAACCCCGCCGGCGGGGTAGCGCGCGCGGGGCGAGCCGGTGAAGCGCAACTGGCACTCGCCGCGAGTGCCACTTGCAGCTGACCCGGCGTGTTCCCCCGCGCGGGTGTGGTCGCGCGGCCCGCCCGCACCCACAATCAGCGAGGCGGCCGTCCCGCCCCTCCCCGCATGCGCAACGCCGCCGCCACCGCCCTGCTCACGAGCCTCCTGCTGGCGCTCGTCGGCATCTCGCTCGCCGTCTCGGACCATGCGCAGACGCGCGCCCGGCTCGACCAGCGGCTCGCGCTCCAGGCCGACGGCGAGGCGAGCGCCGTCACCGGGCTCTTCGATCGCACGCGGCTCGCGCTGCGCCTGCTGACGGCCGAGGCGGCGTTCCGCGATGGCATCGCCGCCACGGGCGACGCCGCGACGCCGGGCATGGAGCGCGCGCTCGGCTCGCTCGAGCGCGCCGAGCCGAGCCTCGCCGGTACGGCCTCGGCGATCGGGCTCGACGGTCGCGAGCGGGCCCGGGTCGTGCACGGCGAGGCGACGCCGGCCGAGGCGCTCGCGCGCGACGTGCGCGGCCAGCCGTTCTTCCGCGCCGCGCTCGGCACGAGGCCGGGCGAGGTGGCCGTCTCGCGGCCCTACCGCTCGGCCGACACGGGCACCTGGGTCGTCTCGAACGCGGCGCTCGTGCGCGACGCCACCGGCGTGCCGCTCGGGATCGTCCGCTTCGAGCTCGCGCTCGCGAGCGTGCGCCAGGCCGCCGTCACGGCGCTGCGCGGCAAGCGCGGCGTCCAGGTCGCGCTGATCGACGCCGCGAGCGGAGGCGTGATCGTCGACACGAGCGGCGACATCGCCGGCAGCGCGCCGGCCGATCCCGCCTACGCGCGCATCGCGCAGTCCGGGCGCGGCCACGGCACGCTCTCGCTCGGCGGCCGGCGGCTCGCCTACCGCACGCTGACCGGCGTGCCGACGGGCCTGCGCTGGAGCGTCGTCGCGGAGGGCCCACAGCCCTCGCTCTTCGCTGCCGCGGGCATCTCGGCCGGCGTGCTCGTGCTGCTGGCAGTCGCGATCGCGCTGGCGGCCGCCGGACTCGTGCTGCTGCGGCAGCGGCAGCGCGGCGAGGCCGAGGCGCTGCTGGCGGCCGAGGGCCGCCGTGCCGAGGCCGAGCAGCGCACGCGCATGGACTCGCTGACCGGCCTCTACAACCGGCGCCACGTGCTCGACGCGATCGCGGCCGAGCTCGCGCGCTCGAACCGCACGGGCGTGCCGCCGAGCGTGCTGCTGCTCGATCTCGACCACTTCCAGCGCATCAACGAGGTCTACGGCCACGGCGTCGGCGACCGCGTGCTGGAGGAGGTCGCGAGCCGGCTGCAGGGCCGGCTGCGCGGCTACGACGTGCTCGGTCGCTGGGGCGGCGAGGAGTTCATCGTGCTCGCGCCCGCCGTGCCCGACGACGAGACGCTGCGCCGCCTCGCCGACCAGATCCGCCGGCTCGTCGGGACGCTGCCGATCGCCGTGCCCGGACAGCCGCTGCTGCCCGTGACGGTCTCGGTCGGCGCCGCGCGCGCCGGTGACGCGCTGCGCTCCGTGGAGGGCCTGGTCGACTGCGCCGACCGCGCGCTCGCGGCTGCCAAGCGCCGCGGTCGCGACCGCGTGCAGCTGTTCGGCGACCTCACGGTCGAGGACCTCGTGGCCGAGGAGCCCGAGCCCATCCGCCTCGCGCGGGCGCTCGCGCTCTCGACGAGCGCGCGCGAGGACGTCCCGCGCGCCGACGCGGAGCGCATCTCCGACCTGGCCGCGGCGATCGCAGAGCAGCTCGGGCTCGAGGAGGCGATCGCGACGCGCTGCCGGCTCGGCGGACTGCTCCACGATATTGGCACAGCAGCGATAGGCGAGCGTATCCTCGCTCTCGTCGGACCGCCGCTCGCGCGCGACCGCCTGACCTACGAGGGCCACGCCGGCGCGGGCGCGCGCCTCGTGCGCAGCGTCGCCGGCGTCAGCGAGGTCGCGGCGATCGTGGAGTCGCACGAGGAGTGGTTCGACGGCACCGGCTACCCCGCGGGCCTGAGCGAGGGCGAGATCCCGCTCGAGAGCCGCATCGTCGCGTGCGCCGCCGCCTACGTGGGGCTGGCGCACCTCGTCGGCGGCACGGAAGCGGCGCGCGGGCTGCAGCGCCAGGCCGGGAGCGCGCTCGATCCCGAGGTCGTGATCGCCGCGCTGGCCCTGCTGACGCGCGACCGGGGGCACCCCGCGCGTCGCAAACGGGACGTCCGCACGATCTGAGGAGCACCGCGCGGTCGCCCCGCCCCGAGCGGCCGCGGGGCGGCGTGCGCTGCCGTATCCTCGCAACGGCATGCCCTACCCGCTGCTCCTCCGACCGCTGCGGATCGGGCCGATCGAGATCCGCAACCGCATCGTCTCGACGGCGCATCAGACGACGCTCGTCGAGGACGGCCTGCCGACCGACGACTTCGTCGCCTACCACGCGGCGCGAGCCGCCGGGGGCGTCGGGATGATCTGCATCGAGGCCACGGCGGTGCATCCGAGCGGACTCCTGACCGGGCACACGATCGCCGGCTACGACCCGCGCGTGGTCGGCCGGCTGGCGACCGTCGCCGAGGCCGTGCACGCCGGCGGCGGAACGCTCTTCGCGCAGCTGTTCCACGGCGGGCGCGAGCAGATCGAGGCGCCGCCGCGCGCACCCGCCGTTGCTCCGTCGGCCGTGCCGAGCCAGCGCTTCAAGGTCGAGCCGCGGGCGCTCGGGGCCGCCGAGATCGAGGAGATCATCGCCCACCACGAGCTCGTCGCGGGCCACGCCCGGGCGGCGGGCCTCGACGGCCTCGAGCTGTGCGCGTCGCACGGCTACCTGCCGACGCAGTTCCTGAGCGCGCGCACGAACCGCCGCGACGACGCCTGGGGCGGCGATGCCGAGCGCCGCATGCGCTACGTCCGCGAGGCGCTGCTGGCGATGCGGCGGGGCGCGGGCGACGGCCTCGCGATCGGGATCCGGCTCTCGGCCGACGAGTCGATCCCCGAGGGCCGCCACGCGCCCGAGACGGCGGAGATCCTGCGCACGCTCGCAGGGGAGGGCCTGATCGACTACGCGAGCACCGTGATCGGGGACTCGGCGAGCTACGTCGGCGCGGCCTGGATCGTGCCGCCGCCGCCGATCGAGCGCGACGCGATGTGGGCTCCCGCGAGCGTGCTCCACGAGCAGCTGGGCGTGCCGCTGATCGCGACCTCGCGCGTGCACGAGCCCGTCGAGGCCGAGGCGCTGCTCGCCTCCGGCGCAGCCGACGCCGTCGGCATGACGCGCGCCCTGATCGCCGATCCCGACCTGCCGCGGCGCATCGCCGGGGGCGACGAGAGCGGGCGCATCCTCTGCACCGGCTGCAACCAGGGCTGCATCGGCCACTACCACCTCGGCATCGCGATCTCGTGCCTCCAGAACCCGCGCACGGGCCGCGAGCGGACGCTCCCGGACGCGACGCCGCAGGCCGGCTCGCGCGTGGCCGTGATCGGCGGCGGGCCCGCCGGCATGGCCGCGGCCGTGGCCGCGGCGCGGGCGGGCGCCGCGGTGACGCTGTTCGAGGCTGCCGACGTGCTCGGAGGGCAGTTCGCGCTCGCCGGCCGTGCGCCGGCGCACCGCGAGACGGCGGCGCGCTTCCGCGCCGACTGGACGCGCCGCCTGGCCGCGGCCGGCGTGGACGTCCGCCTGGGCGCCCGCGCGACGGTCGCCGACGCCGTCGCGGCGAGCGCCGACCGCGTGATCGTCGCAACCGGGGCGGTCGCGCACCGTCCCGCCATGACCGCGCCCGCGGGCGTCGCGATCGTCGACGGCTGGGATGCGATCCGCGACCCCGCGGCCGTCGCCGGGCCCGTGCTCGTGGCCGACTGGGGCGGCGGCTGGACCGGTCTCGACGCCGCCGAGGTCATCGCGGGCGCCGGCGCCCGTGTCTGGCTCGCCGTCGCCGCGCCGCTCGTCGGCGAGACGGTGCACCAGTACCAGCGCGTCTTCTACCTCGCGCGGCTCGAGCGCCTCGGGGTCACGATCCTGCACCACCGCGAGCTCGTCGACGCAGCGGGCGGCGCGCAGCTGCGCTCGCTCTGGACGCACGCCGCCGAGCCGCTGCCCGACGGCGTGCGCACGCTCGTCCTGGCGCTCGGCCGCGAGCCCGTGGACGCGCTCGTGCACGCGTGCGGCGAGCGCGGCGTCCCGTGCACCGCCGTCGGCGACTGTCGCGGGGCGCGCTCGCTCGAGGAGGCGATCCTCGAGGGCACGACGGCCGGCGAGCATCCGCCCGCGACGGTCGCAGAGGCGGTCTGAGCGCGCCCCGCGGCGCGCCTACGGCGTGCTGAGCGCCTCGCCCGAGCGCAACTCGGTGGCGTGCGCGAGCTCGCGCATCAGCTCCGTCATGTCGCGGTTCGCGTTGTAGGCGCGCATCATGCGCGTCGCGCCGTTGCCCCACGAGATCGTGCGCTCGATCTCCGCGAGCGCGTCCGCGCAGCCGAGCTCCTTGGCGTAGGGCGCGAGCCGCTCGACGCTGCGGCGGGCGAGCTCGGTCGCCGGCAGGCGCGTGCGCGGATCGCCCGCGAGGTCCATCAGCAGCGCGTCGAGGCCGTAGCGGGCGGCGCACCACTTGTTCTCCGAGACGAGCTGGCGGTGGTGCGCGGGCGGCAGATGGCCGAGGCGCGCCTCGTCGATCGCGCGCGCGACGCTCGCCTGGATGTAGGCCGCCAGCATGAGCGTCTGGTCGATGTCGAACTGGACGTCCATGACGCGGATCTCGACGGTGCCGAGACGCGGATGCGGGCGGACGTCCCACCACAGGTAGGTGTAGTCGTCGATCACGCCCGACTCCTCCATCGTCCCGACCATCTCGAGGTAGTCGTCGTACGAGGCGAAGAGCGGCGGCTGCCCCGAGCGCGGCATGCTCGCGAAGATCGCGGTGCGCGTGGACGCGAGCCCGGTCGACTCGCCACGCCAGAACGGCGAGCTCGCCGAGAGCGCGAGCAGCACCGGCAGCTCGGCCAGCAGGCTCTCCATGACGTGCATCGCGAGATCGGGCTCGGGCACCGCGACGTGCACGTGCATCCCGAACACGAGCTCGCGCCGCGCCACGTACTGCAGCTGCTCGACGAGCCAGCGGTAGCGGTCGCGCGTCGTGATGCGCTGATCCTCGGAGCGCGAGAAGGGGTGCGCGCCGGCGCCCGCGAGCCGCATCCCGAGCGGCTCGATGACCTCGGTGAGCCCGCGGCGCACGGCCTCGAGGTCGCGCCGCAGCTCGTCCACGTCGCGGCACACGACGGAGGCCACCTCGAGCGTGCTCTGCATCAGCTCGGGGTGCGCGCGGCCGTCGAGCGGCCCGCCCTCGAGCAGCTCGGCGACCTCGTCGAAGCGCGAGACGAGCTCGAACGTGGACGCGTCGAGGAGCATGTACTCCTCCTCCACGCCCACCGTCAGCGGCTCGCCCTTGCCGAACGTGTGCTCAGCTGCGCTCGTCATCGCGTGAGTATTGCCCCGCGGCCTGCGGCCCGCAACCTATCCTGCACGCGTGACCGCGGTCGATCTGCGCCCAGGCGTGATCCGCTACGAGAGCGCGCTCTGGGAGACGACCGCGCTGGCCCTGCACGCCGGCGGTCAGGCGGTGCTCGTCGACCCCTGCATCTCGGAGGGCGAGATCGCCGCGATCGCCGCCGACATGGCCGCGCGCGGGCTCGAGGTGCGCGGGCTCCTGATCACCCACAGCGACTGGGATCACGTCTGCGGCATCGCGGCCTTCCCCGGCGCGCCCGCCGTGATGAGCAGGGAGGCCGCGGCGCGCATCGCGAGCGGCCAGGCGGCCGAGTCGGTCGTCCGCGAGGGCGCGGCGGAGGGCCTCAGCTGGAGCGGGATGCCGCGCGCGGACCTCGTCTTCGATCCGGGCGAGGCCCTGCAGGTGGGCCCGTTCACGGTCGAGACCATGGCGCTGCCGGGCCACACCTCGTGCGGCGCGGGCTATCGCGTGCGCGAGCTCGACCTGCTGGCCGTGGGCGATTACCTCTCGCTGATCGAGTTCCCGTTCGTGTACGTCTCGACGGCGGCCTACCGTGCCACGCTCGCAGCACTGTCGGACACGCTGCGGCGCGATCCGCCGGCCCACGTGGTGCCGGGCCACGGGCGGGCGCTGACGGGCAGCGAGGCGCTCGCGGTCGCGAGCGAGGACCTCGACTACCTGCACGCTCTCAAGGCGGCGATGCGCGTCGCGCTCGCCGGCGGCGCGACGCGCGAGCAGGCGATCGCGGCCGGCGCCGCGGTCGCCGTCCCGCGCGGGGACGGTGAGGACGTTGGAGGGTTGCGGCAGGACAACGCCGAACACCAGCTGTCCGAGCTCACCTCCGCCGCCTGAGAGAGACCGTGTTCATCCTCTTCCGCCTCGTCCGCACGCTGGTCTTCCTCGTGCTCATCCTCGCCATCGCCGGGGTGATCGCGTTCCTCGTCGGACGGCCCTTCGTCGAGCGCCTGGCCGCCCGCTCGATCGAGGACCGCATCGGCACGCCCGTCAGCGTCTCGATCGCGACCTCGCTGAGCCCCGGCATCGCGCGCGGCGACCTGGGCAAGGTCACGGTGCGCGCGAAGCAGTTCGACCGCGACGGCGTCAAGCTGGTCGGGGCGCGCGCCGTCTACCAGGGCGCGCACGTCGAGCTGCGCCAGCTGCTCTCGGGCGACGTCCGCGTGCACTACGACTCCGTCGCGTTCCAGGGCGCCCTCACGGAGTCGGCGCTCGCGGTCTACCTGCGCTCACTGCTGAGCGAGCGCGGCCTGGCGGCGAAGACGCTGCGCGTCACGATCACGAGGGGCCGGGCGACGCTGACGCTCGGCACGCGGCATGCGGCGATGACCGCAGCGATCGTCGGCGCCTCCTCCGTCAAGCTCGTGCCGCTCGGCGGCTCCGCGACGCTCGCGAGCGAGGTCGGAGGGCCGATCCAGCTCGGGCCGCTGCCGGACGGCGTGCATCTCACGGCCGTCACGCTGCGTGCGGGCCGCGCCACGATCACGGGCGGAGGCGACGCGGGCCGGATCCGCGCCTGAGTCCCCGCCGCGCTCAGGCGTCGAGCACGGCGCGCGTGGCGAGGTGCTGGCCGACCTTGCGCTTGACGCGCTGGAGCGCGTTGTCGACGGCCTTCGGATCGCACTCGACCAGCTCGCCGATCTCCTCGTAGGAGCGGCCCTCGAGGTAGAGCGTGAGCACGCGCGCCTCGAGCGGCGAGAGGCTCGAGCCGAGGCAGCCGACGAGCGCCTCGAGCTCCTCCGTGGCGACCACGCGGCGGGCTGGATCGTCGATCGGCGAGCCGGGCAGCGCGTCGCCGAGCGTGAAATCCGAGCCGTCGTCGTAGCCGGCCGGCGTGTGGCTGAACGAGAGCGCGCCGTTGAGCGGCGCGTGCTTGTGCCTCGTGGCCGTCTTGATCGCCGTGATGATCTGGCGCGTGATGCACAGCTCCGCGAACGAGCGGAACGTCGTGTCCTTGTCGACGCGGTAGTCGCGGATCGCCTTGTAGAGGCCGACGAGGCCTTCCTGCACGAGGTCGTCGGGATCGCCACCGGCGATGAAGTAGCTCGACGAGCGGAGGCGCACGAAGCCCGCGTAGCGCCGGATGATCTCTGCCTCGCTGGCGCGGTTGCCGGAGCGCGCGCGCAGCACGAGATTCAGATCCTCAACCTCACGTTGAGCCTTGTAAGACTCGCTTCGTTGCGGTGCCGCTGCCATGGAAATGCCTGCTCCTGCCCGTATTTCGAAGCTGCGTCCGACCCCTCAGTCGCTGCTACAGCTCAGTGCCCGGAGCGAGATCTCAACCTCTACCTGAGGCCCCGGTGCGCTCGAACATAGCACGTACGTACGAGAACGCAAGTGCGCTGAGGCGCATTTGACGACACGCACGAACACGTGTTCGCCTGAGGGTTGTGGTCGCAGACCCTCGCGTCAGGGACGAGCGTTGCGGCGCTGGCGATCGGCCTCGTAGAGCAGCAGCGACGCGGCGACCGCCACGTTGAGCGAGCCGATCGCGCCGTGCATCGGGATGCGCACCCCGGCATCGCAGCGCTGCCGCACGAGCGGGCGGATGCCCGACCCCTCGGCGCCGAGCACGAGCACGACGCCGCCCGTGAGGTCGAGCGCATCCGGCGTCGACTCGCCGTCCTCGGCTGCGGCGTAGCTCCACAGGTCGGCGCGCTTGTTGCGCCGCAGCAGCTCGGCGAGGTTCGTGACCTGCGCGATCTGCATGTGCTCGATCGCGCCCGCCGAGGCCTTGGCGACGACGGCGGTCACGCCGGCCGAGCCGTGCTTCGGGATCACGAGGCCATGCGCCCCCAGGCACTCGCACGAGCGCGCGATGGCGCCGAGGTTGCGCGGATCCGTGACGCCGTCCAGCGCCACGACGAGCGCGTCGGGCCGCTGGAGCAGCTCCTCGGCGACGGCGTACGGGTACGGGTCGCAGAGTGCGACCACGCCCTGGTGATCCGGTCGCTCGGCGAGCGCCGTGACGCGGTCGGCGACCGCGAACGACATCCGCACGCCGGACTCCTCGATCCACGGCATCGCCTCGGCGGCCTCGCGCGTGCACACGACCTCGCGTACGCGCCGGCGACCGCGCAGCGCCTCGCGCACGGGCTGCAGCCCGTAGACGAGGTCGCTGCGGGGTGGAG
>DASXXY010000345.1:0-5228 GCA_036502805.1 Gaiellales bacterium
CGAGGCCGCGCAGCTGATCCTCGGGCTCACGGCGCCGTGACGCCGCCCGGAGCCGGGGCCGCGAACACGCTGAACGGGTAGATCGCCGCGCTCTGCACGCCGGCCACGACCGACGGGTCGTCTGCGAGCAGCGCCCGCGCCTCGGCCTCGTCCGCGGCCGTGACGATCACGATCCCGAGCGGCCCGTCCCAGCAGCGGCCCGCCAGCAGCAGCCGCCCCTGCTCCTGCAGGCCGAGCAGGAACTCGCCGTGCCGCTCGACGATCGCGCGCTGCTCCGGCGTCGCCGCCGCCAGGAAGCGCCCGTCGAACGCGGGCGTGAGCAGGCAGACGAACGCCGCCACGTCAGCCCGCGAGCTCCGCGCGCACGAGCGGCGCGACCTCGCCGCCGTACAGCTCGATGCTCGTCATGAGCTGCTCGTGCGGCAGCGAGCCGACGCTGTACTTCATGTCGAAGCGGGCGAGACCGAGCGCGCGCGCCAGCGTGACGATCTTCGCCGCGACCGTCTCGGGCGAGCCGACGAAGAGCGCTCCCTCCGGGGCGGCGCCCGCGTCGAACTGCGCGCGCGACATCGGCGGCCAGCCGCGCTCGGCGCCGATCGTCGCGTGTGCCCGCTCGTAGTGCGGCCAGCACTCCTCGCGCGCCTGCTCGTCGCTGCGCGCGACGTAGCCGTGCGCGTGCACGCCGACCGGACCGGCGGTCTGCCCGAACTGCGCGAGCGCGCGGTGGTAGAGGTCGACGTAGGGCGCGAACTGCAGCGGCTGTCCGCCGATGATCGCGAGCATCAGCCCGAAGCCGTAGTGCGCCGCGCGCACGACCGACTCCGGCGTGCCGCCCACGGCGATCCACGTGGGCAGGGCGCCGGAGGCCGTCGGCGGGAAGACCGTCTGCTCGCTGAGCGGCGCGCGGATCGTGCCCGACCACGTCACGGGCCGCTCGGTGCGCAGCTCGGCGAAGAGCTGCAGCTTCTCCTCGAAGAGCTGCTCGTACTGCTCGAGCGGGAAGCCGAAGAGCGGGCACGACTCGATGAACGAGCCGCGGCCGAGGATCACCTCCGCGCGTCCGCCCGAGACGGCGTCGAGCGTCGAGAAGCGCTGGAAGACGCGGATCGGGTCGTCCGAGCTGAGCACCGTGACGGCGGATCCGAGCCGGATGCGGCTCGTCTGCCCGGCGATCGCCGCGAGCACGACATCGGGCGCCGAGACGGCGAAGTCGGCGCGGTGGTGCTCTCCGATCGCGAAGAAGTCGAGGCCGATGCGATCGGCCAGAACGGCCTCGGCGACGACGTTGCGCATGACCTGCGCCTGCGTGAGCGGCGCGCCGTCGGCGTCCACCGTGACGTCACCGAAGGTGTCCAGTCCGAGTTCGAGCGTGCTCATCGCGGCGCAGGGTACCCGGCCTCCCCGGCCTCGCCGCCGGGGCGCGCTAGCCTCAGGCGATGATCACCCGACTCGACTTCGTCGCCATCCCGTCCACCGACGCCGAGCGCACGCGCGCGTTCTACGTCGACACGCTGGGGCTGCGCCCCGACGACTCGGCCCGCTTCGAGTTCTGGATCGGCGACACGTGCTGCGGGATCTGGGAGCCCGACAAGATGGGCGGCTCGTTCGCGCCGCAGAGGAACGGCCATCTCGCGCTGCACGTCGACGACGTCGCCGTCGCCCGCGGCCAGCTGGAAACGAAGGGCGTCGAGTTCGCGGGCGAGACGTTCGACACCGGCGTCTGCCACATGGCGTTCTTCAGCGACCCGGACGGCAACGACCTGATGCTGCACCACCGCTACGTGCCGCGCTGATCGCGCGGCGCGAGCTCGCGTCAACTGGACTCATGATCCACCATTGGAGTGGATCTTGTATCTGCACCAGTCGCTCCTACGATCGGTGCATGAAAACGCTGAACTCCACGCCCGGCGCCCTCCGCCTCCTGGCGCTCTCGCTCGCCGCCCGCCTCCCGCTCGTGATGCTCGGCATCGGGCTCATGGTCCACACCGCCCGCCTCACCGGGTCGTATGCCGCGGCCGGCGTCGTGACCGGCGCGCACGCGCTGGCCGTCGGCGTCGGCGGCCCCCTGCTCGCACGCGTCGTCGACCGCCGCGGCCAGACGCTCGTGCTCGTCGCCGGCGCGACCGTCGCCGCCGGCCTGCTGGCCGTGGTCGCGTGCCTGCCGGCCGGCACGCCCCTGCCCGTGCTCGTCGCGCTCGCGGCGGCGATCGGATTCGCGCTGCCTCCGGTCGGCGCGTGCATGCGCTCGCTGCTCCCCGGCCTGATGCCCGACCCGGGCGCCGCGCGCTCGCTCTACGCGGTCGAGGCCTCGGCCGTCGAGCTCACCTGGGTCGTCGGCCCGCCGCTCGCGCTCGGCCTCGGCGCCCTCATCTCGACCGGCGCCGCGCTCGCCATCGCCGGCCTCGCGCTACTCGTCGGGACGCTCGCGTTCGCCGCGCAGACGAGCTCGCGCGAGTGGCGTCCTCAGCGCTCGGCCGAGCGCGTGCGCGGAGGCGCGCTGCGCAGCGGCGCGCTGCAGACGCTCGTCGTCGCGCTCGTCGCCGTCGGCGTCCTCGTCGGCGCGGTCGAGGTCGCCGTGGCAGCTGCCGCGACGAGCCTCGGGAGCAGCGCCGCCGCCGGGCCGCTGCTGGGGATCTGGGGCGTCGGCTCGCTGGCCGGCGGCGTGCTCGCGACGCGCCTCGGCGGCGGCGCCCGCAGCGCACGCGGCCTCGGGCTCGTGCTCGCGGCGCTGACGGCAGGTCACCTCGTGCTGGCGGCGACGGCCGGGAGCATCGCCGCCATGGGCGCGGTGCTGTTCGTCGCGGGCGCGGCCATCGCCCCCACGTTCGCGAGCGCCTACGCGATGGTCGACCGCGCGGCCCCGGCCGGGGCGGTCACGGAGGCCTTCGCCTGGCTCGCCACGGCGCTCGCGGTCGGCGGCGCGGCCGGTGCCGCCGCCGGGGGCGCCATGGCCGACGGTGCCGGCCCCGCGGCAGCGTTCGTCCTCGCCGGCGCCGCGGGCGCCGTGGCCGTGCTCGTCACCGCCCTGCGCGCCGGCACGCTCTGCGAGCGCCCCGTGCGCGACGCCCGCGCCGGCGAGCTCATCCTCGCGGCCGCCTGAGCGTGCTAGCTTCCACTGGCATCTCTCAGGGAGCGCATCCGGTCGTGGAGAAAGAGACCAGTCAACCCGTCGAGCTGCTGCTCTCGGTCTCGCGGGACGACGCTCGCACGCTCGGGGCGCAGGTCGAGGATCAGCTGCGGCGGGCGATCCGCGAGGGTGCCCTGCGCGACGGCGCGCAGGTGCCCTCGACGCGCGACCTCGCGCGCCAGCTCGGCGTCTCGCGGCGCGTCATCGTCGACGCCTACGGCCAGCTCGCGGCCGAGGGCTACCTGGCGCTGCGCCAGGGTGCCCGTCCCCGCGTCTCCGCGAACGCCGCCGCAGGAGCAGCGGCACCGGCGCCGAGTCTTGCCGTCGCGCCGCGAGCGCCGCGCGCGCGCTTCGACTTCCGCCCGACGGCGCCCGACCTCTCGGCCTTCCCGCGCTCGGCCTGGCTGCGCTCGCTGCGGGCTGCGCTCGCGAGCATGACGGACGCCGAGCTCGGCTACGGCGACCCGCGCGGCGCCGAGCCGCTGCGCCTCGCGCTCGGCGAGTACCTCGGTCGCGTGCGCGGCGTCGTCGCCGATCCGGCGCGCATCGTCGTCACGCACGGCTACTCGCAGGCGCTCGCACTCGTCTGCAGCGCGCTGCGCGCAGGGGGGGCGCGGCGCATCGCGATGGAGGATCCGAGCAACGTCGACGACCAGTGGATCGTCGAGCGTGCGGGCCTCGAGGTCGTGCTCGTCGCCATCGACGAGCACGGGCTCCGCGTCGACGAGCTCGCGCGCGCCGCGCCCGACGCGGTGATCGTCACGCCTGCCCACCAGCAGCCGAGCGGCGTCGTCCTCAGCAGCGAGCGCCGGTCGGCCCTGCTCGCGTGGCTGCGGGAGCACGCGGCGCTCGCGATCGAGGACGACTACGACGCCGAGTTCCGCTACGACCGCGCCGCCGTCGGCTCGCTGCAGGGCCTCGCTCCCGCGCACGTCGCGTATGCGGGCTCGGCGAGCAAGACGCTCGCGCCCGCGCTCCGGCTCGGCTGGCTCGTGCTGCCCCAGCCGCTGCTCGACGCCGTGCTGCGCGAGAAGATCGTCGCCGATCGCGGCTCGAGCCGCATCGAGGAGCACGCGTTCGCCGACTTCGTCGCGCGCGGCGAGCTCGACCGGCATCTGCGGCGCATGCGCGCGCGCTACCGCCGCCAGCGCGACGCGCTCGTCCGCGCGCTCGCCCAGGAGCTGCCCCAGGCCGCCATCACCGGCATCGCCGCCGGCCTTCACGTGACCGTCCAGCTGCCTGGCGCCCACGACGACGACGCGATCCGCGCCGAGGCCGCGCGCCGGGGTCTGCGCTTCGCCACCATGAGCGACTACGGCGAGCACGCCACCGGCCCGACGACGCTGATGCTGGGCTACGGCCGCCTGCCCGAGGCCGCAATGGTCCCGGGCGTGCGCGAGGTCGCAGAGACGCTCCGCGCCGCGGCCGCGCACCGCTCCTGACGCACGTCCGGGGCAGGCGCTGGTTCAGCGATCCGAGGCCGGGCCGCGTCGCGATCGTCGCGGTGCGCCTGCCGGGCGCCGTGACGCCGCACGCGCCCTGGGACGCGCCGCTCCGCCGGCCGTATGCTCACGCGCTGTGATCGGCACGGCGCTGACGAGGGCCAGGGCGCGGCTGCGGATGCGCGGGCTCGCGCTCCGCATGTCGGCGGTCCTGCTCGTGCAGACGGCCGTCGCGGCCGGGATCGCCTGGGTGATCGCACAGGACCTGATCGGCCACGGCAACGCGTTCTTCGCGCCGATCGCCGCCGTGATCGTGCTCGGAATCGCTCCCGGCGGACACCGGCGGCGTGCCGTCGAGGTGGCGATCGGCGTCGCGGTCGGCATCGGCGTCGCCGACCTCCTGATCCGCCTGATCGGGTCGGGCGCGGTGCAGATCTCGGTCGTCGTGCTGCTCGCGGCGAGCGCGGTCGTCCTGCTCGGCGGCGGCCCCCTCGTGGCCGCGCAGGCCGCGTCCTCGGCCGTGCTGGTCGCCGCGCTGCCGACCTCGGGCGCGGTGCCCTACCGCTTCATCGATGCGCTCGTCGGCGGGGGCGTCGGGCTGGCGGTGCTCGTCGCCGTGCCTCGTCATCCGCTGACCGCCCTGCGCAACGCCGTCGATC
>DASXXY010000346.1:0-6702 GCA_036502805.1 Gaiellales bacterium
CGACGAAGGCGCTGAGCATTGTCGACGGGATCGTGCTCGGCGCCGTGGCGGGCTTCATGATCGGCATCCTGCCGGCCGCCGAGCGCGACGACCAGGACCGGCAGGACGCGATGGACTTCCTGCGCGCCGGCGAGACGGGCCCCGCCGATGCGACCCTGGAGGGGCAGGAGGCGCGCGACCTGGAGTCGCAGTGCAGCTGAGGACGGCCGGGTGAAGGCGAGCACGGAGGACGTCGACGCGGAGGCTGCCGGCCTGCGTTGGTGCTCGGACGAGCAGCCCGGCATCACGCGCCGCCGCTCGGGCTCGGGATTCACGTATCGCACGACCCGAGGCGCGCCGCTGCGCGACAAGCGGCAGCTCGCGCGCATCCGCGCACTCGTCATCCCCCCGGCCTGGCAGGACGTGTGGATCTCGCCCGACGCGCGCGGGCACCTGCAGGCCACGGGGCGCGACGTGCGCGGGCGCAAGCAGTACCTCTACCACCCTGCGTGGCGAACCGTCCGCGACGGCACCAAGTTCGACCGCATGCTCCAGTTCGGATCGTCGCTGCCGGCGCTGCGCGAGCAGATCGAGCGCGACCTGGCGCGCCCGGGCCTGCCGCGCGAGCGGGTGCTCGCGGCCGTCGTCCGGCTCGTGGACGAGACGCTCATCCGCGTGGGCAACGAGCAGTACCGCCGGGCCAACGGCTCGTTCGGGGCGACGACGATGCGCAAGCGCCACGCGGAGGTCCACGGCCGCCGCATCGCGGTCGAGTTCAAGGGCAAGAGCGGCAAGCTGCACCAGTCGGAGCTCACCGATGCCCGGCTCGCGCGCGTCCTGCGCGACCTGCACGACCTGCCCGGGCGCGAGCTCTTCGAGTTCGTGGACGACGAGGCGGGCGAGCGCCACCGCATCCACTCGCACGACGTCAACGACTACCTGCGCGAGCTCGGCGGCGAGGGTTCCACCGTCAAGGACTTCCGCACCTGGGGCGCGAGCGCGCTCTGCCTGCGCGAGCTCGCGGCGCTCGACCCGCCGACGTCTGAGACGGCGGCCGGGCGGGCCATCGCGGGCGTCGTGCGCGAGGTCGCGACCGCGCTCGGCAACACGCCGGCCGTGTGCCGCGCCTCGTACCTGCACCCCGCGCTGCTCGAGAGCTATGCCGCGGGGGAGCTCGGGCCGGTCGCGGCGCGCCGCCTGCACGGGCTCGACCGCTGGGAGTCGGGCCTCATGCGCTTCCTGCGCGCGCGCTCATGAGCCGATCCCGACCGGCTCGATCTCGCACAGCAGGTCGGAGAGCTGGCGGCGCGTGCGCGTCGAGAGCCGCGCCGCCTCCACGAGGCGGTCGAGCAGCTCGAGCGCGTCCCTGACCGTCGTGATCTGATCGTCGTCGTCGAACAGCCGCGCATCGGCCGCCTCGCGCACCTGCTGGGCCTCCGCGGGCGTGAAGACGGCACCGTCGAGCTCGCGCAGACGCTCCGCGAGCGCGCGGTAGGAATCGGTGCTGGCGCGCATGGCGAGAGCCTTCCCCGCGGCGCGCCTGCCAAACCGCCGGCGACGAGCCTCGGCGCTCACCATGCGGTTTCCCCTCGCCGGATCGGGGGAAGACAAGACCGTGGCTACGCTCACCCAAACCCGAACCGAACCGAAGCTCCTCTACTTCTACTCGCCCAAGTCGGGCCCGAGCCGCCGCGTCGAGGCCTTCCTCGATCAGGTGCTGCAGGAGCGCAACAATCACGACGCGTTTTCGCGCGGCCGGATCGACGTGGATCGGGCGCCGCAGCTCGCGCAGCACTTCGAGGTCGAGGCGCTGCCGACGATCGTGGTGCTCGAGGAGGGCCGCGTGGCCTGCAAGGTCGAGGGCCGCGTGAGCGTCGGCAGCATCCGCGACGCGCTCAGTCCCTGGCTCAACTGACGAACCTGACAGAACTGCCAGACGACTCTTAGCTGGCATTTAGACGGGCCTGCTCGACTGTGTGGCATGAGCAGTCGAGACGAGCAGCGCCCACCCGCCGAGAGCCGCGAGCGCACGCTCGCGCAGGTGCGCAGGCTGACCATCGCGACGGGCTCGGCCGCGCTCGGTGCCACGGCGCTCTTCGCGGGCCTCGCCGCCGCGGCGCCGCGACATGCGCAGACGGCTGCGACTGCCACCTCGAGCGTCGCAACCAGCCAGTCCACGACGCAGGCGAGCAGCAACGACGACACGACCGACTCGGGCTCGAACGGCGTCATCGCCCCCCAGTCGAGCTCCGCTGCGCCGGTCGCCGTCTCGGGCGGGTCGTGAGATGCGCCTCGCGACGGAGCCGTTCACGGCGCTCGGCACGTCCGCAGCGGTCACCGTCGCCGGCGAGCACGCCCTCGCGACGGCCGTGGCGGTCGCGAGCGCAGAGCTGCGCCGCATCGACGAGGCCTGCAGCCGCTTCCGCGACGACTCGGAGCTCGCGCTCCTGAACCGCACGGCGGGACGCCCGTTCACGGCTGGGCCGCTGTTCTTCGAAGCCGTGTGCGTCGCGCTCCGCGCCGCCGCTCGCAGCGACGGCGACGTCGACCCGACGGTCGGGCGCTGCCTCGGCGCGCTCGGCTGGGACAGCGACTTCACCGTCGTCGTGGCGCGCCGCGAGTCGCCGCGCCTGCAGATCGTGCCGGCCGCCGGCTGGCGCCGCGTGCGCATCGACCCTGCGCACCGGACGATCCGCATCCCCGCCGGTGTCGCCCTCGATCTCGGCTCCACGGCCAAGGCGCTGGCGGCGGATCGCTGCGCCCGCGCGGTGCTCGCCGCGACCTCGGCGAGCGTCCTCGTCAACCTCGGGGGCGACATCGCCGTCGCCGGGCCGCCACCCCGCGGGGGCTGGCCGATCCTCGTCACGGACGATCACCGGAGCCCCGTCTCGGCCGAGGGCCAGACCATCGCGCTCGCCGGCGGCGGCCTCGCGACGTCGAGCACGACCGTGCGCCGCTGGCGCGCCGGCGGAGGCGACGTCCACCACATCGTCGATCCGCGCAGCGGCGCGCCGGCGCGCGAGGTCTGGCGCACCGTCAGCGTCGCCGCGGCCGACTGCGTCGCCGCCAACACGGCTGCGACGGCCGCGATCGTGCGCGGCGCCGCGGCGGTCGCGTGGCTCGAGCGCAACGGCCTCCCCGCCCGCCTCGTCCGGCCCGACGGCACGTCCGTGCGCACGTGCGGCTGGCCCGAGGAGGCGGCGGCATGAACCAGCCCGCCGTCTGGTACCTGATGCGCGCGAGCGGCATCGTCGCGCTGCTGCTGCTGACGGCCGTCAGCGCGCTCGGCGTCGCGACCGTGACGCGCTGGCGGCCGGGGCGCACGTCGCGCTTCCTCGCGCTCGGCCTGCATCGCAGCATCTCGCTGCTCGCCGTCGCGTTCCTCGCCATCCACGTGCTCACGGCGATCGTCGACCCGGACGCCGCCGTGCGGCTCGTGGCGGTCGTCCTGCCGCTGCCGCTCGGCCATGCCGGCATCTGGGTCGCGCTCGGCGCGCTCGCTTTCGATCTCGTCGCGGCGATCACGATCACGAGCGTCCTGCGCGAGCGGCTGTCGCCGCGCGCATGGCGCGGCGTCCACCTCGCGGCCTACGCCGCCTGGCCGGTCGCGCTGCTGCATGGCATCGGCATGGGCACGGACGCCGGGGCGGGCTGGATGCTCGCGGTCGACGCGGCCTGCATCGGGCTCTTCGCCGCCGCCGTCGCGCTGCGCCTCTGGAAGGCGCCCTCCGGCGAGTCGAAGCATCTTGCGCCGCGCATGCGGGTCGCGCCGTGAGCGCGCTCGCCGAGTCCGCGGAGTCGCGGCACGAGCAGGCGGACGACTCCCGGCGCCTGCTGCCGCCGGCCGGCAGCGCCCCGTCGCTCGCGGCGCACCAGGGCCGCTACGGCCCGCTCCCCGCCCTGCGCGGCGAGAGCGCGGCGCTGATCGCCGCCGTCGAGGCGAGCGGGCTGCGCGGACGCGGCGGTGCGGGCTTCCCGACGGCGCGCAAGCTCGCGGCCGTCGCGGCCGGCCGCAACGCCGTCGTCGTGGCCAACGGCGTCGAAGGCGAGCCCGCGAGCCACAAGGACGCGCTGCTCCTCCGCATCAACCCGCAGCTCGTGCTCGACGGCGCCGTGGCCGCCGCCGCGGCCGTCGGCGCGGCCAGGATCATCGTCGCCGTCGCTCGCGGCAGCAGCGCCGCTGCCAGCGTCGCGAGCGCGATCGCCGCGCGCGCCGAGAGCGGCGAGCGCATCCCGATCGAGCTCGCCGAGGCCCCCGCGCGGTTCGTGACGGGCGAGGAGACGGCGCTCGTGCAGTGGCTGAACGGCCGGCCCGCGAAGCCGGCCTTCGTGCCGCCGCGTCCCTACGAGCGCGGCGTCGGCGGCCGGCCCACGCTCGTTCAGAACGTCGAGACGCTGGCCGGCATCGCGCTGATCGCGCGCTTCGGGCCGGCCTGGTTCCGCGCGCTCGGGAGCGCGGAGGAGCCGGGCACCGTCCTGCTCACGCTGACCGGCGCGGTCGCCCGCGCGGGAGTCGCGGAGGTCGAGTCCGGCACCAGCCTGCGCGCCGTGCTCGGACCGCTCGACAACCTCCCGGCGCGGCCGCAGGCCGTGCTCGTCGGCGGTTACTTCGGCACCTGGATCTCGGCGGCCGGAGCGCTCGACGCACCGCTCTGCGCCGCCGGCCTGCGCCCGTACGGCGCCACGCCGGGCACGCGCTCGCTGGCCGTGCTGCCGCACACGAGCTGCGGCCTCGTCGAGACCGCCCGCGTCGCCGCCTACCTGGCGCGCGAGAGCGCCGGGCAGTGCGGGCCGTGCGTCTTCGGGCTCGCTGCGATGACGGCCGCCATGGACTCGATCGCACGCTGCGACGGATCCGCGCGCGACGCCGTGCTGCGCCTGCGCCGGCTCTCCCCGCAGATCACGGGCCGCGGCGCCTGCGCGCATCCGAACGGCGCCACGCGTCTCGTCGAGAGCGCGCTCGCGGTCTTCGCCGACGAGCTCGGGCACCACCTCGCCGGTCACTGCACCGCGCGCCCGGGGCCTGCCCTGCTGCCGATCCCGGCCGCGAGCGAGGTCTGGCGATGAGCGACCGCGAGACGCTCCGGCTGCGGGTCGACCCGATCCGCTGCGACGCCTACGGCCACTGCGCGGAGCTCCTGCCCGAGCTGATCGAGCTCGACGAGTGGGGCTACCCGATGATCGCGGACGGACCGGTGCCCGCAGGGCTCGAGCGCGAGGCGCGCCGCGTCGTCTCGCTCTGCCCGCGCCTCGCGCTGCTGCTCGAGCAGCGGCGCGCCTGACGCTGCGGGGACGGCGGCGCCCCGCCGTCTCGCTAGGCCCGCGCCTCGCGCTGCGGCTCGAGCAGCGGCGCGCCGGGCCCGTCGTCGGCGGCGTCGCCGACGATCAGCACGGGCCCGAAGGAGACCGTCACGAGCGCGCCGCCGCCCGGCGCGTTGACGGCGCCGGCCTGGCCGCCGTGCGCCTCGGCCGCCTGGCGCACGATCGCCAGGCCGAGGCCGGATCCGGGCATGCCGCGCGCGCTGTCGGCGCGGTAGAAGCGGTCGAAGACGTGGGGCAGGTCGGCCTCGTCGAAGCCGGGGCCGTGGTCGCGCACGGCGAGCACGCCATCTGCCAGATCGATCTCGATCAGGCCGCCGGGCGGGCTCCACTTGTGGGCGTTGCCGATCACGTTCGAGATGGCGCGGCTGATGCGCTCGGGCTCGCCGGTCACGACGGTCGGCTGCAGCGACGCGCGGAAGACGACCGCGTCGCCGCCGCGGCGCTCCGCGCGCTCCACGAGCTGGCGCACGATCTGATCGATGCGCACGTCGTCGACGACGTCGCTCGGCTTGGCGCCGCGTGCGAGCTCCACGACGTCGCCGACGAGCGCAGTCAGCTCGTCGAGCTCGGAGATGATGTCGGCGCGCAGCGCGGCGCGATCCTCCTCCGGCAGCCGGTCGGCGTCCTGCAGCACCTGGATGTTGGCCCGCAGGCTCGAGATCGGGGTGCGCAGCTCGTGGCTCGCGTCGGCCACGAGGTGGCGCTGCGCCTCGGCCGACAGCTCGAGCGCGTCGAGCGTCGCGTTGAAGCTGCGCGCGAGGCGCGCGAGCTCGTCCTGGCCCTCGATCTCGAGCCGCTGCGAGAGGTCGGGATTGGCGGTGAGGGCCTCCGTCTGACGCGTGAAGCGCGAGACGGGCGCGAGCGCCGCGCGCGCCACGATGCCGCCGAGCAGCGCGGCCACGAGGATGCCGCCGCCGCCGATCGCGAGCAGGATCCAGAGCAGCTCGCGCAGCGCGCGGTCGACCTCGGTCAGCGGCCGTGCGACCTGAACGGCGCCGCCGGGGCCGCGCGCGACCGTGAGCACGCGCAGGTGCACGCCCTTGACGGTCGCGTCGCTGAAGTAGCTGCCGCTGCCCGAGGCGGCGAGCGCCTTCGCGCGCGCGTCCACGGGCAGCCGCGTCGTGCTCGTCGTCGTGCTGCCGGACGCGACGATCGCGCCCGCGGGCGAGAGGAACTGCACCTTGCCGGCAGCGTCGCCGAAGGGGTTCTGCGGCGCGCGGCCGCGATCGCCGCGATCGCCCGGGCCACCCTGCCCCTGTCCCTGGCCGCCGGGGGGGAACGCCGTGGCGAACGGCTGCGCGCGCTCGCGCAGGGCGCTGTCGATCTGGCCGCGCAGCGTCGAGCGCGCGGCCTCGTACTGCGTCACGGCGAGCGCGACGACGGTGATCGCGACAGCCACGC
>DASXXY010000347.1:0-8999 GCA_036502805.1 Gaiellales bacterium
GGAGCACGACGAAGTGCACGCCGGCGGCCTCCTCGCTCGAGAGCATGCCGCGCAGGTGCAGCGGGTTCACGAGCCGCAGGTCGAGGTCGCGATCCCCGTAGCCCGCGTGCAGCTGGACGGGCATGTCGTCGCGGCGCGCGATCGGGAGGGCACGCAGCAGCAGGAAGTCGACGAGCTCCTGCTCCTGCACGCGCAGCACGCCGTGCGCGCGCTGGCGCTCGAGCGCGTCGGCCGCGTCGCCCGCCTCCCAGCGGCGGATGGCGAGGCCGCTGCGGTAGGCCGCGATGCTCTTGAGACCGGCGAACCCCGCGTCGCGCGCGCCGCTCACGGCGGCGTCGTAGCGCTCGACGAGGTCGGCGAAGGGGAGGCCCTCGGCGATCAGGTCGCCGGCCACGGCCTCGAGCCGCAGGAGCGGCGCGACCTCGACGCCGGTCGCGCGCATCTGCTCGAGCGGCAGGCTCTGCTCCGGCGAGGGGTATCCGGTGTCGGCCACGAGCCCGGTCGTCTGCGAGCGCTCGCACACCGTCGCGAGCCAGGTCGCCTGGTCGAGCCCGCGCGTGGCGGCGACGACGGAGCGCTCGTCGGCGGCGCAGCCGAGCTCGTCGGCGAGCTGGCGGATGGCCCAGCGGTAGGGCACGAGCTCGGTCACCTGCTGCGACTCGGCGGGCAGGCCCTCGTACCACGGCCAGCGGTACTCCTCCACGGTCTGCGGGCGGGCGCGCAGCGGCGGGTGCATGTGGCCGTCGACGAAGGGGACGTGGGAGAGGTCGATCATGGCCGTGATTGAACCAGTCAGCCGAGGCTCGCGAGGCCGGCGGCGCGCGTCTCGTGGATCGTCATGAACGTCGCGAGCCCCGCGACCTCGGTCACGCGGCGGAGCGCCTGCGCCGCCGGCGGCACGACGAGCTCGAGGCGCCGGCCGGCGTCGGCCTGCGCCTGGAAGGCGGCCACGACGACGCCGATGATCGTCGAGTCGATGAACGCGCAGTCGCACAGGTCGACGAGCACGTCGCCGTGCCCGCGGGCGCGCGCGAGCGCAGCGGCGACGGCCGGCCGGGAGTTGCGGTCGTGCTCGCCGCGCAGCGCGACGACGGCTCCGGCGCCCGCGCTGGAGACCTCGACGGCCGGTGCCGGCTGTTCGTTCGGGCGCGGATCGTCTGGTGGCAACGGAAACCCCTCGGCGGCAGGATTCGGGGCGCTGGCCCCGGGTCGGTGACGGTTGCGGCCCCGCGGGGGGCAGGGAGGAGCCGCGCGGCGAGCGTACCCCTTCCGGTCGATGCGAGGGTTCGGGGACGCGCATCCGGGGACCGAACGAGCATGAGCGAGCGACTCAGCATCAGCCTGCCGGCCACGCCCGAGCGCGTGCCCACGGCGCGCGGGGCGATCACGCTGCTCTGCGAGGAGCTCGAGGTCGAGGCCGCGCTCGCGGGCGACATCCGCCTCGCCGTCACCGAGGCCTGCACGAACTGCGTGCTGCACGCCTACGTGGGCGACTGCCCCGACGAGCACCCGACGTTCGCGCTGGAGGCGCGCGTCGAGGACGACGAGCTGCTCGTCGTCGTGCGCGACTCGGGCTCGGGGGAGCTGCGGCCCCGCGGCGGCAGCGGCGGCCTCGGCTTCGGCCTCGGCCTGATGCGCCAGCTGGCGTCGAGCGTCGACGTGCTCGCGCGGCCCGGCCGCGGCACGCGCGTCGCGTTGCGCTTCGCGCTGCGCTGAGCCCAGGCTCACGCACCGCCGCGGGGTCGCGAGGGCGGGGCGTGGGGGGTGCTCCGCTCGGTGGGGAGGCAGAGGCGGGAATCCACCGAGCGGAGCACCGGCGCACCCTGCTCGACGGTCGTGCACGAGCGGAGCGGCAGGCCCAGCGCGCGGTGATATCCCGCTGCGGCGGAGTTGAAACCGCGCTCGCGCGAAACGTCCCTCAGGCCGCCATGACGAGCGCGTCCGCGAGCTCCAGCAGGCGGAACGTGAGCCACGAGACGGTGAGGATCTCGCTGCGATCGCCGTGCTCGAGCTCGAGCGGCCACGTGGCCTCGGCCAGCGCGATCAGCTCGAGCGCCGCCTCGGCCGCGGCATCCTCCGGCGCGCCGAGCGCCTGGCGGGCGAGCGCGAGCAGGCCGATCCGGTCGCGCATCTGCTGCCAGATCAGCGGCACGGCCATGACCAGGTACTCGTGCGCGCGCAGGCGTGGGAGGCCCGGCAAGGGCGCATCCGCGGCGAGCGGGGCGCTGAGCGCACGGCACGGCTCGCCGCACAGCACGAGCGCGGCGCTGCGCGCCGCGACGTCGCTGCGGACGCCCTCGCCGGCGCCGACGGCCGCGAGCTGCGGAAACAGCTTGGCCTGCGTGCCGATAGGCGAGTAGTAGGGCGCGTCGGAGCCGTAGAGGAGCTGCTCCGGTGCGGCCGAGGCGAGTAGCGCGCGAACGTCGAGACCGTTCCAGAGCGACGTGTCGAAGCGCACGTTGGGGTGCTGCAGCGCGCACACGGCGTGCAGGTCGGCGATCGCGCAGTGGGCCAGGATCACCTGCGCGCCGGGATGGCGGTCGAGCAGCCCGGCGAGCTCGCGCGCGAACGGCGGCACCGCGCGGCCCGTGTGGAAGAGGAGCGGCACGCGCCGCTCTGCGGCCAGCGCGAAGGCCACGTCGAGCTGCGGGTGCGCGAAGTCGTAGCCGGGCAGGCTCGTGTGCAGCTTGATGCCGAGCGCGCCGGCGTCGAGCGCGCGCTCGAGCTCCCGGACGAAGCGCTCGCCGGGCTCGCTGCGGCAGAACGGCACGATCCGCCCGGGCGCGGCCGCCGCGGCCGCGAGCAGCTCGTCGTTGGCGGCGTCGTAGCCGCGACCGCGCGGCGCCTGGAACGGGAACGCCCAGGTGGTCGTGACGTCGCCCGCGTCCATCGACGCGAGCAGATCCGGGAGCGCGAGCCGCGAGCCGTCGGACGCATCCACCCCGAGATGCGCGTGCACGTCGACGAGCCCGCCGGCGGAGGGGACGAGCGGGCGCACGTGCGCCCGCCAGGCGCGGTCGAGCGCGGCCGCGGCCCGCTCGAGCGTCGTGTCCTCGCTCACTCGAGCGGCAGCAGCTCGGCGAACGCGAGCAGCAGGTCGACGCACTGCTCCATGTCGCCGAGGTGCACGACGCCGACGGCCGAGTGGATGTGGCGCGAGGGGATCGAGACGCAGCCGGTGAGCGTGCCCGCGCCGGCGAGCGCGATCGAGCCCGCGTCGGTCGCCCCGCCGATCAGCACCTCGCGCTGGAACGGCACCTCGGCGCGCGCGGCCGCCTCCTCCATGCGCCGCGTCAGGCGGCGCGGCACGGCCGAGCCGATCGTCGCGGCCGGCGCCCAGTCGAAGTACTTGATCGCCGGCCCGCCGCCGAGCCGCACGGGCAGCTGACGGAACTCCGTCGCCGGCGTGTCGCCCGCGAGCGTGACGTCGAGCGCGATCGCGACGTCGGGCTTGACGCGGTAGGCGGCCACGCCCGCGCCGCGCAGGCCGACCTCCTCCTGCACGCTCGCGACGGCGACGACGGTCGCCGCGATCTCGCGCTCGGCGAGCCGGCGCATCGTCTCGATCATGACGGCGCAGCCCGAGCGGTCGTCGACCGCCTTGCCCGTGAACACGCGCGTGCCGTTCAGCTGGGCGCCGGTGCGCGCGAACGTGACCGGGTCGCCGACGCGCACGCCGAGCGCCTCGGTCTCGGCCGCGCTCGTCGTGCCGAGGTCGACGAACATCTCGTGCAGCGGGATCGCCTTCTGGCGCTCCTCGGCCGTCACGACGTGCGCGGGCTTCGTGCCGACGATGCCCGTGACCGGGCCGTTCAGGCCCTCGATCGTGAGCACCTGATCGGTCAGCATGCGGTCGTCGTGATAGCCGACGGGCGCGAGCCGCAGGAAGCCGGCGTCCTCGACGTGCTGGACGATGAAGCCGATCTCGTCCATGTGCGCGCAGAGCATCAGGACGGGGGCGCCCTCGCGGCCCGCGCGCGTGAAGTAGCGGTTGCCGAGCGGGTCGCGCGACTGCTCGTCCGAGTAGGGCGCGAGCTCGGCGTGCATGAGCTCCGCGACCTCCTCCTCGTAGCCGGAGATGCCTCTGGCGGCGTCGAGCTTGAGCATGAGGTCGAGCATGCGATCGGCCATCGCGGGAGATCTCCTCGGCTGGGTTGGAGCTTCACACGGACGGGGCGGGATTCTGGCACGATCGCTGCGCGATGCCCTCCGACGACCCCATCCCGCACACCACCGCCGAGAAGCTCGCCTACGCCGAGGCGCTGCGCGAGCGCGCGGAGCACGCCGGCGACGAGCGCTCGGTGCAGCGCCAGCGCGAGCGCGGCAAGGGGCTCGCGCGCGAGCGCCTCGACCTGCTGCTCGACCCGGGCTCGTTCGTCGAGCTGGACGCGTTCGTGCAGCACCGCAGCTCGAACTTCGGGCTCGCCGAGCGCCGGCCCTACGGCGACGGCGTCGTCACGGGCTACGGCACCGTGCACGGCCGCAAGATCTTCGTCTTCTCGCAGGACTTCACCGTCTTCGGCGGCTCGCTGGGCGAGGCCTACGCCGAGAAGATCTGCAAGGTCATGGATCTCGCGCTGCGCTTCGGCTGCCCGGTGATCGGGATCAACGACTCGGGCGGCGCGCGCATCCAGGAGGGCGTCGTCGCGCTCGGCGGCTACGCCGAGATCTTCCGCCGCAACGTCATGGCCTCGGGCGTGATCCCGCAGATCTCGCTCGTCATGGGCCCGTGCGCCGGCGGCGCCGTGTACTCCCCGGCGATCACCGACTTCGTGCTCATGACGCGCGGCACGTCGCACATGTTCATCACGGGCCCCGAGGTGGTGCGGACGGTCACGGGCGAGGAGGTCTCGTTCGAGGATCTCGGCGGCGCCGACACGCACGCCCAGCGCTCGGGCGTCGCGCATCTCGTCGCCGACGACGAGGCCGCGCTCTGCGACGAGGCGCGCTACCTGCTCACGTTCCTGCCGCAGAACAATCTCGAGGGCGTGCCGGGCGTGCGCTCCGACGATCCGCGCGACCGCTGCGCGCCCGAGCTCGACACGATCGTCCCCGACTCGCCGACGCAGCCCTACGACATCAAGGCCGTGATCGGGCACGTCGTCGACGACGGCGAGTTCATGGAGATCCACGAGCGCTACGCCGAGAACATCGTCTGCGGCTTCGCGCGCCTCGGCGGCCATGCGGTCGGCATCGTCGGCAACCAGCCGCAGGCGCTCGCAGGCGTGCTCGACATCGACTCCTCGGTCAAGGCCGCCCGCTTCGTGCGCACGTGCGACGCGTTCGGGCTCCCGATCGTGACCTTCGTGGACGTGCCGGGCTTCCTTCCGGGCACCGCGCAGGAGTGGAACGGCATCATCCGCCACGGCGCGAAGCTGCTCTACGCCTACTGCGAGGCGACGTCGCCGAAGCTCGCGGTGATCACGCGCAAGGCCTACGGCGGCGCTTACGACGTCATGAGCTCGAAGCACGTCGGGGCCGACTTCAACTTCGCCTGGCCGACCGCCGAGGTCGCCGTGATGGGCCCGGAGGGCGCCGTCAACATCATCTTCCGCAGCGAGCTCGCCGCCGCCGGCGACGCGGCCGCGCGGCGCGCCGAGCTGATCGACGAGTACAAGGCGCAGTTCGCGAACCCGTTCACCGCTGCCGAGCGCGGCTACGTGGACGACGTGATCCGCCCCGCGCGCACGCGGCCGGTGCTGATCGACGCGCTCGAGACCGCGCTCACGAAGCGCGTCGAGCGCCCCAAGCGGCGGCACGGCAACATTCCGCTGTGAGGCGCCTCGCAGGGGCGTTCGCGGCAGCGCTCGTGCCGATCGCGCTCCTGCTGCTGGTCGCCGTGCCCTCCCCGGCGGCCGAGCTGCGGCCGTGCGCCGACTCGCCGACGGCCGAGTGCGGGACGATCGACGTCCCCGCGTTCCGCAGCGATCCCGCGGCCGGCACGATGCGCATCTCGTTCCGGCGCTACCCGGCGCTCGGCGGGCGCGCGCTGCACACGCTGCTCGCGATCGAGGGCGACCCGGGCTACCCGAGCGGCGGCTCGGCCGGCTACTACCTCGCGCTGCTCGGCCCGGCGCGGCGCACGACGGCGCTCGTCGTCGTCGACCAGCGCGGGACGGGGGAGTCCGAGCTGATCGACTGCAAGCCGCTGCAGGACTTCCCGTACGCGCCCTTCGCGCCCGTCGCGCTGCGGCCCTACCGGCTCGCCGTCGGGCGTTGCGGTGCCCTGCTCGGCAGCCGCAGCGACGCCTACGGCACGGGCGCGGCCGTCGACGACATGGTCGACGTGCTGGACGCGCTCGGCCTGCGGCGCGTCGACGTGTACGGCGACTCGTACGGCTCGTTCGCGGCCCAGGCGCTCGTGCTGCGCCACCTGGACCGCGTGCGCTCGCTCGTGCTCGACGGCACCTATCCGCTCGACTTCGACGCCTGGGCGCGCGATGCCCTCGCGGTCGCCCGCTCCGCGCTGCGCGCGACCTGCCGCCGGTCGCCGACGTGCCCCTGGCGCGGCGACGATCCGGTCGAGCGCGTCGCGACGCTGGCGCGGCAGCTGCGGCGGCGGCCGCTCGAGGTGGCAGCCCGCGATGCGGGCGGGCAGGTCGTGCAGGTGCGCCTCGACGACCGCGGCCTCGCCGGCGTCGTGACGGAGGCCGACGGCGAGCTGGCGATCTACCGCGACCTGCCCGCGGCCGCCGAGGCCTACGACGCCGGCGATCCCGTGCCGCTCGCACGGCTCGCCGCGGAGGCCTTCGCCGGCGGCGCGAACGGTCCCGCGCAGTACTACTCGGCCGGGCTCGACGCCGCCGTCGAGTGCCACGACTACCCGCAGCTCTTCGCGCTCGCCGGCTCGCCCACCGCGCGTCTCGCGCAGCTCGCCGCCGGCCTCGGCGCGCTGCCCGCGGACGCGTTCGCGCCGTTTGCCAAGGCGACGTGGTTCGGCGCCGACCTCGAGAGCTACGACTGGTGCATCCGCTGGCCGCGCGCGACCCACGCGCCCGATCCCGCCCGCCCTGCGGGCGCGGCATACCCGGCGATCCCGACGCTCGTCCTCGACGGCGACCTCGACCAGCGCACGTCGCTGATCGGCGCGCGCAGCGTGGCCGCGCGGTTCCCGCGCGCGACGCTCGTGCCGGTCGCGAACCAGGGGCACGTGACGGCGCTCGTCGACTGGTACGGCTGCGCGGCCGGGATCGTGCGCCGCTTCATCGCGACGCGGCGCGCCTCCGGCGTCGCGTGCGCGGCCGCGAATCCCGCCCTGCACCTCGTCGCGGCGTTCCCGCGCACGTCGCGCACGGCGCCCGAGGCCGCGCCCGCGAGCGGCGACGCGTCGCTCGCCGTGCAACGGCGCGCCGCCTGGTGCGCCGCTCAGGCCGTGGCGGACGCCGTCGCGCGCTATCCGCTCCTGCCCGCGACGGCCGGCGTCGGCCTGCGCGGCGGCCACGTCAACGTGCGCAGCGGCCTCTACCTCGATCACGGCCCGGTGACGCTGCGCCTGCGCGGCGTGCGCTTCTGCGCCGACGTCGCCGTCTCGGGCACCGTCAGGTGGTTCCGCACGAGCGGCCGCGTGCGTGCGCAGATCGCGTTCGGGACCGCGCACGCGCGCCTCACCTGGTCGCTCGCGACGCTCGCGGCCGCCCGGCTGCGGGGCAGCGTCGCGCGTGCCGGCGAGAGCCCGCTCGCGCTGCGGCTGACCGTGCCCGCCCCGTAGCGCCCGGCATGACCGACGACGACCTGCTCGCCGCGTTCGACGCACAGCGCGCCCGGCTGCCCGCGCGGGTGCCCGAGGGCGTCGTCGCCGAGCGCGACGGCCCGCTCCTGCGGACGACCGGCTGGCCGCGCGGCGGCTTCGTCGAGTACCGCGACCTCGCTGGGCTCGAGGGCGGCGACCTCGACGAGCTGATCGCACGCCAGCTGCGCTTCTCCGCGTCCCGCGGCGAGGCGTTCGAGTGGAAGCTGCACGCGCACGACCTGCCGCGCGACCTCCCCGAGAGGCTCGTCGCCGCCGGCCTCGTGCCGGATCCCGAGGAGGGAGTCGCGATCGCCGCCGTCGGCGCGATCGCCGTGGAGCCGCAGCTGCCGGCGGGCGTGCGCCTGCGGGACGTGCGCGCGCGGGCCGATCTCGCACGCGTCGCGGAGCTCGAGTCGCGCGTCTACGGCGAGGATCACGCGTGGCTCGCCGAGCAGCTCGCGGCGCGCATCGAGCTCGCGCCGGACGCGCAGGCGATCACGCTGGCCGAGGCCGGCGGCGACGTCGTCTCCGCCGGCTGGGTGCGGCTCGACGAGGGCACCGCCTTCGCGCGCCTGAACGGCGGCGCGACGCTGCCGCAGTGGCGCGGGCGGGGCGTCTACCGCGCGCTCGTCGCGCATCGCGCCGCGCTCGCGGCCGCGCGCGGCTACCGCTACGTCCAGGTCGATGCCTCGGCCGACAGCCGCCCGATCCTCGAGCGCCTCGGTTTCGCGATGGTGACGACGACGACGCCGTACCGGTGGACGCCGCCCGGCTAGGATCCGCCGGTGACGGTTCATGAGAGTGTCGAGCTGATCGAGACCCGCGAGGATCTCGTCGTCTTCATCGAGCAGCTCCGCTCGGATCACGAGGACCACCCCGAGGGCTGGGGCAACAGCGATCTCGCGTCGTACCTCGACGGCCTCGCGGGCTGGACGGACGACATGGCCGGCTACCTCACGAACCGGGGCATCGACTCGGACGAGCTCCCGGTCTGGCGGCTCTTCGGGATGATGCTGCTCGCCGCCGCGGCCTACGAGTAGCGCCGTCGCGTGCGCGAGCTCGAGATCAGCCCCGAGCCCGGCGACCCTGCGGTCGTCGCAGCGATCGCGCGCGCGCTCGAGCAGGTCGAGCGCGAGCAGGAGCTGACGACCGGCCCGGCGCACGAGCGCTCGGCCTGGAGCGCCGAGGCGCGCCGCGAGCTCGTCGACGATGGCCTCGCCTGACGTCCTCATGGGCGCGGGCCTGTACGAGACGACCCGCGTCTCGGACG
>DASXXY010000348.1:0-13164 GCA_036502805.1 Gaiellales bacterium
GCCGCGCTCGGCTACCTCCAGCAGGATCGCGAGAGCAAGCGCTACCGCCTCGGGCCGCGAGTGCTCGACCTCGGCTTCTCGGCCATCAACTCGATGGACGTGCGCGAGATCTCGGCCCCCCACCTCCAGGCGCTCAGCGACGAGACGGGTCACACGGTCAACATGGCGATCCTCGACGGCGTCGACATCGTCTACATCGAGCGCTGCCGCGCCTCCCAGCCGGGCCAGCGCGAGATCGACCTCAACCTGCACATCGGCGCCCGCCTGCCGGCCTACTGCACCGCCATGGGCAAGGCGATGCTGGCGTTCCTGCCGGAGGAGCGCCTGGCGCCGATCCTCGACGACCTCGATCTCGCGGAGCGCGGCCCCAACACGATCACCGACCGCGCCGCGTTCCGCACGGAGCTCGCGGGGATCCGCGAGACCGGCATCGCCGTCAACGACGAGGAGCTCGCCTACGGCCTGCGCTCGATCGCCGCGCCGATCAGCGCCCGCTCGGGCGAGGTCGTGGCGTCGCTCAACCTCGCCGTCCACCGCTCGATGGGGCTCACGACCGACCTGATCGAGCGCTTCTCGCCGGCCATCCTCAGGACGGCCGCCGCGATTTCTGCGGAGATCCCCTAACGAACGGCCATCGGCCGTTCGTCTTACAGCTCAGGAACGGGAATGCAACAGCGGGAACTTGAAGGAGGCAGCGAGTAGTCCGAACCGGCCCGGGTCGCTCCGCCGACGTTGGCGGCAGTGCTCCGAACCCCCGGTTCTCTTCCTGACGTAGCACGGCAAATTCGAAGGTGGAGGCCTGATGAGATCGATGAGGATCAAGCTGGGTGTCGTGGTGGCCGCAAGCGCCGTAGCGGTGCTGGCAGCGATGACGACGAGTGCAGGGGCGGCCGGCGGGGTCGGCTCGGGCACTGCATCTGCAACGAAGGCGGTCTGCGGGGCCGGCACGGGCAAGAAGGCCACGGGCACGCCGATCAAGCTCGGCGGGATCGACATGCTGATCCCGGGCGTGGACTTCACGACGGTGGGCAAGTTCGCCGACGCGTACTTCAAGTGCGTGAACGACAACGGCGGCATCAACGGCCACCCGATCAAGTACACGCTCTACGACGAGGCGCTCAACCCGACGCAGGAGGCCTCGCTCGCGAAGAAGCTGGTCGAGAGCGACAAGGTCGTCGGCATCGTCGGCAACACGAGCTTCGCCGAGTGCGGCACCAACTGGAAGTACTACAAGTCCAAGGGCTTCGTCGTGATCGGTGCCGGCGTGCAGGCCGAGTGCTACAGCACGCCGAGCTTCGCCGAGGTCAACATGGGCCCGCGCTACAGCAACATCGGGGCGGCCCAGCGGCTCGTCAAGCTCGGCGCGAAGGCGCTCGTCGTGGCGTCGCCCGACACCATCTCGGCGTACGCCGACGGCGGCGTCGTCAAGGTCGCCGCGGCTGCGGGCATCAAGAGCCAGGTGTTCCCGATCAAGCTCCCGATCACGGACGCCAACTCGACGATCCTGCAGCTCGTGCAGGCGGCCGGTGACGGCGGCGGAGTCATCCTCGACTTCACGCCCGACTCGGCGCCGGCGCTGATGCAGGCCGCCATCTCGCAGGGCCTGGTCGACAAGGTGCTGTGGGGCTCCTCCACGCCGATCGCCAACGAGTTCATGGCGAAGCAGTTCCCGCAGTACGACGGCAAGATGCACATCAACCAGGAGGTCGGTGGCATCGGGGACGGCACGGCCGACGAGGTCCTGTACGCCGCGATCACGAAGAAGTACGCGCCGAAGATCGCCCTCCAGGCGTTCGGCCAGTTCGGCTACCTGATCGGGCAGATGGCGACGAAGGCGCTCATGAGCGTCAACGGGCCCATCACCGCCAAGTCCTACAACAACGCGGTGCGCGCGCTCAAGAACGTCAAGTCGACGATGCTCTGCAAGCCGTTCTACGTCGGCCCGCTCGCGTACCACATTCCGAACAACACGGACATCAACGTGACCTACAAGGCCGGTGCGGTGGTCAACGAGACCAAGTGCATCGCCACGCAGGCCGTCGATCCGCAGCTCACCCAGACACGTGCCTGGGAGAAGAAGTTCAACCTGAACACCGGTAAGTAGGGATGGCGATCAGGGCGTTCGGGAGTGCCGATGGTTAGCTTCGCGACGACGACGGTCTTCGGGGTGGACTGGGTCTTCCTCAAGCCGTACATCGTTCTCGGGCTCGCGCTGGGGAGCGTCTACGCGCTCTCCGGCGTGGGCGTGGTGGTGCTCTACCAAGCCACCGGAGTGCTGAACCTCGCGTTCGGCGCCATCGGCGCTGCCGGCGCCCTGATCACCTACTACCTCATCAATCACACGAGCTGGCCGCACTGGATCGCCTACCTCGCGTGCGTGCTCTTCGGGGCGATCGTCAACGTCATCTACGGCGTGACGCTCGGCCCCGCGTTCGCCCGGCGCGACCCGCTCGTGAAGATGATGGGCACGCTCGCGCTCGCGCTCATCCTGCTCGGCGTGATGGCCTGGCGGGCGCCGGCCGGCGGCGCGTTCGTGCGCGTGCTCCGGCTGCCGACCTCCGACGACCGCATCACGCTGCTCGGCGCCGTCGTCACCTACACCCAGGTCATCGCGCTCGTCTTCGCGATCCTCCTCACGATCGGCACGACGGCGTTCCTGCGCCTGACGAAGATCGGCACGGCCATGCGCGCCCTGGCGAGCGATCGCGAGATCACGGCCACGCTGGGCGTGCCGGTGCGGCGGGTCGAGCTCGCGGCCTGGCTCGGCTCGGGCCTCGTCTGCGGCGGCGCCGGCCTGATGCTCGCCGATCTCTTCACCTCGCTCGACTACACGGCGCTCACCTTCCTCGTCATCTCCTCGCTCGCGGCCGCGCTGATCGGCCGGCTGAGCTCGCTCTGGGTCACGCTCGCCGGCGGCCTCGCAGTCGGCTTCTTCCAGGCCGTCGCGACGCCGTACTCCTCGATCTCGAGCTACCGCACGGCCGCGCCGTTCGTGCTCGCGATCGTCGCCCTGCTCTACCTCGGCCGTCACCGCACCGTCACCATCTCGCGGACGGCCGGCTAAGCGATGCCGACCACAGCAGACCTCCGCTCCGCGCTGACGGCGCAGGGCGTCCTCGCTCGCAGCGCGGCCATCGTCGCGTTCCTCGGCATCAGCCTCTTCCTCTTCCCGGCCGTGCTCGGCGCGGACTGGATCAAGACCTTGACGAGCGTCGCCATCTACGCGGTCGTCGCCGCGGGGCTCGTGACGCTCTACGGCCGCGTGGGCATGATCTCGCTCGGCCAGATCGCGCTGCTCGCCATCGGGACGTGGACGGCGACGCGGATCAACTACGCGATCGATCTCCCCTTCCCCGTGCTGCTGCTCGTCACGGGCGCGATCACGTGCGCCGTCGGCGTGCTGATCGGACTGCCCGCGCTGCGGCTGAGCGGGCTCTACCTCGCGCTGATCACGCTCATGGCGGCAGGCGCCGTGAACGTCGTGCTGACGACGATCAACTTCCCGAACGGCGGCAAGGGCTTCACCGGCCGCACCGCCGTGCCCGACCTCGCCGGCTTGCAGCCGGTCGGCCGGCCGGGCATCGCGGGCGGCGACACGGCCTACTACCGCTACACGATCGTGATCTGCGCGCTCATGTTCATGCTCATCGCGTGGCACTTCGCGACCAAGCCGGGGCGCGCCTGGGCCTCGATCCGCGAGAGCGAGCCGGCGGCGCTCGCGGCGGGCGTGAACATCGTCAAGTACAAGCTCTGGGCCTTCGCGCTGGCGTCGTTCACGACCGGCGTCGCGGGCGCGCTGCTGGCCGCGCAGCTCGGGCAGCCGACGCCCTTCGGGTTTCCGACGCAGGACTCGCTGACGCTGCTCGCGGCGGCCCTGATCGGCGGCATCTACTCGCTCTGGGGGGCCGTCATCGCAGGGGCGTTCAGCCAGCTCGCGCCGTTCATCTTCCAGGCCGAGTGGGGCGTCGACCCGAACTTCCTGCTGATCATCTTCGGCGTCGGCCTCCTGCAGGTGCTGCTCACGGCACCGCGCGGGATCGTCGTGCAGATGCCCAAGGACATCGCGACCCTGGGTCGCCTCGGGCTACGCGCCTACCGCTCGCTCACGGGCTCGCGGGGTGAGACGTGATCGAGGTCGAGAACCTGACCGTGCGCTTCGCCGGCATCACGCCGATCGACGGCATGAGCGTCGTCTTCCCCGGCGGCACCTGCGGCCTGATCGGGCCGAACGGCGCCGGCAAGACGACGTTCTTCAACGTCCTCAGCGGCTTCGTCAAGCCGGCCGCGGGCACGATCCGGGCGCACGGCGACGATCTGCTCAAGATGGTCGACTACCGGCGCGCACGCTGGGGTCTCCGGCGCACGTTCCAGACCGAGATGGCGATCGAGCAGCTGTCCGTGTTCGACAACATCGCGATGATCCACGAGCACTCGGGCGTCGGCCGCAGCAGCCGCCGCGCCGACGTGCTGGCCGCGATCGAGTACGTCGGCCTCGAGGTCGCGCCGAGCGTCAAGGTCGGCGGCCTCGGCGCGCGCGACCGGCGCCTCGTCGAGATCGCCCGCGCCGTCGTCGGGGCGCCCCGGGTCGTGCTGCTGGACGAGCCGGCGGCCGGGCTGCCGGACGAGGAGACCGAGCACCTGAGCGGCGTGATCCAGCGCATCCCCGAGAAGTTCGGCGCGCTCGTGATCCTCGTCGACCACGACATGAGCCTCGTCCAGGCGTGCTGCGAGACGACCGCCGTGCTCGACTTCGGCAAGCTGATCGCGACCGGCGCGACGGCGGACGTGCTGCGCGACGAGAACGTGATGCGCGCCTACCTCGGCACCGAGGACGTCGCCGGCACCGAGGATGCCGCGACGGCGGAGGACGCGACGTGAGCGCCTCGGCCCAGACGCTGCGCTTCGAGCAGCTGTGCGTCTCGCGCGGCGGCCGGCGCGTGCTGCACGACGTGTCGCTCGCGATCCCGCCCGGCGAGATCACGACGCTGCTCGGCCCGAACGGCGCCGGCAAGTCGTCGCTCGTCCTGGCCGTCGGCGGCGTGCTGCGCCCGAGCAGCGGGCGCGTGCTGCTCGGCGAGACCGAGCTCACGAAGCGCCGGCCCGAGCAGATCCGCGGCGCGGGCGTCGCGATCGTCCCCGAGGGCCGGCGGCTGCTGCCGGGCCTGACGGTCGAGGACAACCTGCGCGTCGCGACCTACTCGCTCTCCAAGGCCGACGCCAAGACGGGCATCGAGCGCGCGCTCGAGCTCTTCCCCGAGCTCCAGAAGCGCTGGAACGTCACCTGCCGGCTGCTCTCCGGCGGCGAGCAGCAGATGGTCGTGCTGGCGCAGGCGCTCGTCTCGCACCCGCGCGTCGTGCTCGTCGACGAGCTCTCGCTCGGTCTCGCGCCGGTCGTCGTCAAGCGCCTCGCGCCGGTGCTCCAGGCGGTCGCCGCGAGCGGCGTCGGCGTGCTCCTGATCGAGCAGTTCGCGCACGTCGCGCTCGGCCTCGCGAACCGCGCGTACGTGCTCGAGGGCGGGCGCATCCGCTACGAGGGCACCGCGCGCGAGCTGACGGAGCAGCCGGAGCTGCTGCGCTCGGCCTACCTCCTGCGCGGCAAGGAAGCAGCCCCCTCGCTCGACGCCGCGCTCGACGCGACGCTCGACACCAACTAGGGGACGAGCACCGCGCGGCCGGTGACCTCGCCCTCGCGCAGCTTCGCGAGCACGTCGTTGACGTCGTCCAGCCGGTGCACCTCGGTCTTGAGCTCGATGCGGCCGGCGGCGTGCAGCTGCATCAGCTCCCAGAGGTCGATCCAGGTGCCCACGAGGTTGCCCACGACCGCGTGCTCGTTGCCGATCATGGCGCCCGATGGAATGGCGATCATCCCGCCGTAGCCGACGACGGAGTACGTCCCGCCGCGTGCGAGCATGGCCGTCGAGTCCGCGTGCGACTGATCGGTGCCGACGAAGTCGAAGACGAGATCGGCGCCGCGGCCGCCCGTCAGCTCGCGCACGGCAGCCACGGAGCCGGCTCCGTCGAGCACGTCGCCCGCGCCGAGCTCGCCTGCGAGCGCGCGTCGCCGCGCGTCGGTGTCGATGGCGATCGTCGCGCTGGAGCCGAGCTCGCGCACGAGCTGCAGCGCGATGTGGCCGACGCCGCCGACGCCGATGATCACGGCCGTCGTGCCCGGCACGGCGAGGTGGGCCATGCGGCGCACCGCGTGGTAGGCGGTCAGTCCGGCGTCCGAGTGCGGCGCGACGGCGGCGGGCTCGACGCCCGCGGGCAGCCGCACGAGCGAGCGCTCGGACACGAGCACGTAGTCGGCGAAGCCCCCGTCCACGGTCAGCCCGGTGAACTGGTGGCGCACGCAGTGCATGTCGTCGCCGCGCCTGCACGGCACGCAGAGCCCGCAGCTGAAGGGCGGGTAGACGAGCACGGCGTCGCCCTTGGCGACCGTCGTGACGCCGTCGCCGACCTCCTCGACCCAGCCCGCGTTCTCGTGCCCGAGCACGCGCGGCAGCGTCACCCCCGCCATCTCCATGAGGCCCTCGATCGCGTGCAGGTCGGTCGCGCAGACGCCCGCGCCACCGATGCGCACGAGCACGTCGGTCGGCGCGACCGGCTCCGGCACCGGCCGCTCGATGAACTCGAGCGGCTGGTGGTATTCGCGCATCAGTGCTGCCTTCACGGTTCCCCCCTGTCGGCGCCGGCGAGCTCGAGCATGTACTCGAGGTGGCGGCGCATCGCGCGCTGCGCCGCGGCCGGCTGCCGCAGGCGGATCGCGCGCTGGATCGCACGGTGCTGGTCGAGGATCATCGCGCCGTCGATCGACGCGCCCACGCGCTCGATCAGCGACGGCTGCAGCACGTCGAGCGTCCAGCTCGTGAACGCCCGCAGCAGCTCGTTGCGCGCGGCCGCCGCGATCACGCGGTGGAAGCTCGTGTCGGCGAGCCGGAACGCCTGCGAGGCCGGGTCGTGGCCCTCGGCCTGCGCGATCGCGGCGAGCAGATCGGCCGCCGTGGCGGCCGTCGCATGCTGCGCGGCGAGCCCGGCGAGCGGCACCTCGAGCGAGATGCGGGCCTCCACGAGCTCGACGAGCGAGACGTCGTCGGTCTCGAGCATCACGGCGATCGACTCGCTGACGTTGCGGCGCATGCCCTCGCTCTGCGTGCTGGCAACGAAGATGCCGCCGCCCGGCCCCTGCGACGCGCGGATCAGGTGCGAGCTCGCGAGCAGGCGCAGCCCTTCGCGCAGCGTCGGCCGGCTGACGCCGAACTCGGCCGCGAGCTCCTGCTCGGTGCCGAGCCGCTCCCCGGGGCGCAGGTCGCGCGCCGCGAGGTAGCGGCGGATCTCGAACGCGACCTGCTCGCTGGCGTCGCGCCGGGCGGGACCGAAGCGCGCCTGCGACGCCGTCACGGCGTGAACGTGAGGTCGGGAGCGATCGCGACCTCGAGCAGCAGCGGCTCGCCGCGCGTCGCGAGGCCCGGCAGCACCTCGTCGAGCACCGCCAGCAGGTCGGCGTGCTCGCGCACCGAGCGCGACGGACAGCCGAGCGCCTGGGCGAGCGCGGCGACGTCGACGCTGAAGCCGGGCCAGGGCGGCGATCCGCCGCTCTGCTCGGCAAGCCGGTCCATGATCGCGTAGCCGCCGTTCGCGAGGATCACGAAGAGCGCGCCGGCGTGGTACTGCCCCGCGCTCCAGAGCGACTGGATCGAGTACAGCGACGAGCCGTCGCCGACGATCGCGACGACGGGCCGCTCCGGCAGCGCCATGCGCAGGCCGATCGCGGCGGGCAGCGCGAAGCCGAGCCCGCCCATCGCGGGGCTGAGCGAGCCGAGCGACTCGCGCGCCGGCAGCTGCACGAGCAGGTCGGGCCGGCTCGACGGCGACTCCTCGATCACGATCGCGCTGCGCGGAAGGCGCTCCGCCAGGGCGGCGAAGACGTGCGCGGCGCGCATCGGCTCGCCGGCCGCGGGTGGCGACGGCGGCGCGGGGCGGGCGGCGATCGCCGGCGGCTCGCCGTCGCGCTCCGGCACGAGGCGGGCGAGCTCGGCACACACGATCCCGGGCGAGGCGAGCACGGCCAGCTCGGCCGTGCTCCGGTGCACCTCGGCGGGGTCGTCGCTGACGACCACGACGCGCGAGGCCTCGGGCGCGAACGCGCCGGGGATGAACGGGTACTGCCGGAACGCCGGCGCCCCGACCGCGAGCACGAGGTCGTGCGGCGCGAGCGTCTCGCGCAGGCGCACGCGGTCGGCGGGAAGATGGCCCGCGAAGAGGCGGTGATCCTGTGGGAAGCCCGCGCGCGAGCTGAACGACTCCTGCCACACGGGGCACACGAGGCGCTCCGCGAGCGCGACGAGCGCCGCCCACGTCTCGGGCTCGTCGGCGCCCGCGCCGACGACGAGCGCCGGGCGCTCGGCCGCGCTCACGAGCGCCGCCAGCTCGGCGACGACGGCAGGTTCAGACGCGCGCGCGCGCGAGACGCGCCGCGGAGCGGCCCGCTGCTCTGGTGGATCGGCGTCCGCGAGCCAGTCGTCCATCGGCACGATCACGAGCGCGGGCCCGCGCGCGGTGGCGGCCTCGTGGAACGCGCGCGCGACCGCACCCGGGACGTCCTGCGGGCGCACGGGCTCGTCGACCCAGACCGGGTACTCGCCGGCGAGACCGCGCAGCTTGCCCGCGAGGAACGGCTGCGTCGCGAGGTGGCGCCGGTCCTGCTGGCCGACGATGACGACGATCGGCGCGCGGTTGACGCGCGCGGTCGCGAGCGCGCCGACGGCGTTGCCGAGCCCGGCCGTCGTGTGCAGGATCGCGAGCGCCGGCTCGCCGCGGCCGATCGCCCAGCCGGTCGCCATGCCGATCACCGAGCCCTCGTGCAGCGCGAGCACGAAGCGGAAGTCGTCCGGCAGGTCGGCCAGCAGCTTGATCTCGGTCGACCCGGGGTTCGCGAAGATCGACGTCAGGCCGTACTCGCGCCAGACCTCGAACGTCGCCTCGCGGACGGAAGGCATAGGCGAAGCCTACACAAATCATTTGCTTTTTTATACGATGGTCGGATGAGGGTCGCGATCGTCGGAGGCGCCGGGGGCGTCGGCGCGTCCACGGCGTTCAACCTCGCCCTGCAGCGGACGCCACGCGAGCTCGTGCTGCTCGACAACCGCCCCGAGATGATCACGTCGCACGCGATGGATCTCGAGCAGGTGCTCGAGCAGTCGCCCGGCTGCAGCATCCGCGAGGGCGACGCGGCCGATCTGCCCGGCGCGGACATCGTCGTCCTGATCTCGGCCACGCCGCTGCTCGTCGACACGCCGCGCGTCGAGTACCTCGGCCGCAACGCGCTGATCGCCGACGAGCTCGCCGCTGCGCTACCCGCCGGCTGGGGCGGCCTCCTGATCGTGGTCACGAACCCCGTCGATCCGCTCGTGACGAGGCTGCAGGCCCGTACCGGACTCGACCGGCGCCGGATCGTCGGCTACACGCTCAACGACAGCCTGCGCATGCGCACCGGCGTCGCGAACGCGCTCGGCGTCGGGCCCGGACGCGTGGAGTCGTGGGTCGTCGGCGAGCACGGCGACCTCAGCGTCCCGCTCTACGGACGCGTGACCGTCGACGGGCAGCCCGTACAGCTGACCGCGGCCCAGCAGGCGGCCGCCGAGGAGTACCAGCGCACCTGGTACACGCGGCACGTCGCGCTCGACTCGGGCCGCTCGTCGACCTGGACGTCCGGCCTCGGCGTCGCGCGCATGGTCGCCGCGCTCGACGGCGACGGCGGCCTGTGGCCCTCCTCCGTCGTGCTGCAGGGCGAGTACGGCGTCCACGGCGTCGCCGTGTCGGTGCCGGTCACGCTCGGGCGCGGCGGCGCCGAGGAGATCCACGAGTGGGCGATCACGGACGCCGAGCGCACGGCGTTGCATGCGAGCGCCGAGTTCGTGCGCGCGGCGGCTGCGAGCATCCCGGGGTAGAGGCCCCTCGGCCGGGTAGCCGATTCGCGGCGCGCCTCAGCGGCGCGCCGGCTCAGAAGGGGAACGGCGTCGCTCGGTCCCGCGACGTCAGCCACTGCCACTCCGTCCACAGCTCGAGCTGGCTGACGCCGCCGAAGTGGCCGCCGTTGCTCGACGACTTGAAGCCGCCGAAGGGCGCCGGCGGCTCCTCGTTCACGGTCTGGTCGTTGACGTGCACCATGCCGGCGTGGATGCCGGCGGCGACGCTGTCGCCGCGCGCCTGGCTGCCCGACTGGATCGCGGCCGAGAGGCCGTACTCGGTCGCGTTCGCGAGCTCGATCGCCTGCTCGTCGCTCGCGAACGTCGTCACCGGGGCGACGGGGCCGAAGATCTCCTCGCGGAACGCCGCCATGCCCGGCAGCACGTCGCGCAGCACCGTGGCGGGGAAGAACGGGCCCTCGTGGCGCCCGCCGACCATGATGGTCGCACCGGCTCCGACGGTCTCGTCGACGATGCGCTGCACGCGCTCGATCTGACGCTGGTTGATGATCGGCCCGAGCGCGACCTGCTCGGTCGCCGGGTTGCCCACCGGCAGCCGGCCCGCGCGCTCGGCGAGCGCCGCCAGGTACTGCTCGGCGATCGACTCGTGCACGAGGTGGCGGCTGACGGCCAGGCAGATCTGGCCCTGGTGCAGGAACGAGCCCCACGCGCCGGCCGAGGAGGCGGCCTCGATGTCGGCGTCCTCGAGCACGATCAGCGGGCTGTTGCCGCCCAGCTCGAGCACGACGCGCTTGAGCCCGCGGCCCGCGGCCTCGCCGACGAGCCGGCCGGTCGCGGTCGAGCCGGTGAACGAGATCATGCGGACGTTCGGATCCTCGACGAGCGCCTGCCCCACGTCGGCGCCGCCGCCGAGCACGTGGAGGACGCCCGCGGGCAGCCCCGCCTCCTCGAACAGCCGCGCGATGATGACGCCGCCGCTGACGGGCGTGTTCGGGTCGCTCTTGAGCACGACGGCGTTGCCGAGCGCGAGCGCCGGCCCGAGCGAGCGCATGGCGAGCACGAGCGGGAAGTTCCAGGGCGTGATCACGCCGACGACGCCGATCGGCACGCGGCGGGCGGTCGAGCTGCGCCCCGGCGTGAGCGACGGCAGGACGTGGCCGAGCGGGTGCGAGATCAGCGACGCGGCCTGGTCGAGCTGACCCGCCGAGGCCGTGATCTCGACGGCGGCCTTGCCCGGGATGCAGCCGGACTCGCGCACCATCCAGCCCGAGATCTCGTCGCGGTGGCGCTCGAGCAGCCCGGCCACGCGGCGCACGACGCCCACGCGCTCGCTCATCGGCGCGGCGGCCCACTCGCGCTGGGCGCGCGCGGCCGACGCCGCCGCGGCGGCGACCGACGCGGCGTTGCCGACGCCGGCGACGCCGAGCACCTCGCCCGTCGCGGGCTCCACCGTCTCGATCGTGCCGGGCGCGTCGATCCAGCCGTCGCTGAAGATCTTCCCGGTCCACTGGCGCTCGTCGAGGAGCGCCCCGACCGCCTGCTCTGCCGTGCTCATGGCTGTCTCCTCACGTGGTTGCGAGCATGCGCCCGCGGATCAGGTCGGCGGCCTTCTCGGCGATCATGATCGTGGCCGCGTTCGTGTTGCCGCGCGTGATCGTCGGCATCACCGAGGCGTCGGCGACGCGCAGCCCCTCGACGCCGTAGACGCGCAGCTCCGGGTCGACGACCGACCCGATCGCGCACGTGGAGGTCGGGTGGTAGACGCTCTGCGACGCGCGCCGCACGAACGCCATGATCGCCTCCTCGGAGTCGTCCGCCGGCACGCTGTACGGCGCGCGCATGGCCTTCCGGAGCGGCTCCTGCGCGGCGATCTCGAGCGCCTTGCGAACGCCCGCGACCATGCACGCGCGGTCCTCCTCGGTCGTGAGGAAGTTGCAGAGGACGCGCGGCTTGGAGTCGGCGAGCGGCGCGCGCAACTGCACCCGGCCGCGGCTCGTGGGCTTGATCACGACCGGACCGAAGCAGTAGCCGTGGTCGTGCGGCGCGGTGAGCCCCTCGTCGTAGAACAGCGACGGCGCGAAGTGGAACTGCATGTCCGGCGCCTCGAGGCCCTCGCGCGTGTGGAAGAACGCGGCCGCCTCGGGGATGTTGGACGTGAGCGGGCCGCGGCCCTCGCGCTCGAACTGCTCGAAGCTCTCGGGCGCGAAGGCGCCGAAGAGCGACGGCTCGTCGGTCTCGTAGTTGAGCTGCGCCATGCAGTGGTCCTGCAGGTTGCGGCCGACCGGCAGGTCCTCCCGCGCCTGCATGCCGTAGAGCGCGAGATCCTCGGCCGGCCCGATGCCGGAGATCATCAGCAGGACGGGCGACTGGTAGGCGCCGGCCGAGAGCACGACCTCGCGCTCGGCCCTGATCTCCTCGACCCGGCCCTCGCGGGCGACCTCGACGCCGACGGCGCGCGTGCCCTCGAAGAGGATCCGCAGCGCGAGCGCGTCCGTGATCACGTCGAGGTTCGGGCGATCCTCGGCCGGGTGCACGAACGCGGCGGCGGTCGAGTGCCGCCGCCCGTTGCGCTGCGTCAGCTGGAAGCGCCCGGCGCCCTCCTGGCGGGCGCCGTTGAAGTCGGGGTTGTAGTCGAGGCCCGCCGACTCCGCGGCCTCGAGCATCGTCTCGATCAGCGGACTCAGCGAGCGGCTGTCGGCCACGCTCAGCGGGCCGCCCACGCCGTGGAAGCCGTCCTCGCCGCGCTCGTTGTCCTCCGAGCGCTTGAAGTAGGGCAGCACCTCGTCGTAGCTCCAGCCGGTCGCACCGCCGGCGGCCCAGCCGTCGTAGTCGGCGCGGTTGCCGCGGATGTAGATCATCGCGTTGATCGAGCCGGAGCCGCCGAGCACCTTGCCGCGCGGGAGGTACAGCCGCCGCCCGCCGAGGCCTGGCTCCTGCTCGCCGTAGAGATCCCAGTCGACGCTCGACTTGAGCAGCATCGGGAACGCGATCGGCATCGCGATCTCGGGCCGGCTGTCCTGGCCGCCGGCCTCGAGCAGGGCGACGCGCACGCCGGGATCCTCGCTCAGGCGCGCTGCCAGCACGCACCCCGCGGATCCAGCACCCACGATCACGTAGTCGTACACCGCGCCTCCCCTCGAGTGTCAGGCGGCCTGATACTACGCCTGAATTGCGATCGACATGCTCCGCACCGCCGCGACGATCTCGTCCGCGCCGGGCAGGTACGCGTCCTCGAGCG
>DASXXY010000349.1:0-10164 GCA_036502805.1 Gaiellales bacterium
CCTCCGTGGCGCCTAGGAGGTGCGGCTCCGTCGCTGCACATCGACGAACGAGCTACGTCCGGCAGCCACGGATCCGGCCGACGTTGCCGACCACATCCACTTTCCGCAACGCCACACCAAGTCGGGTTGCAGATCATTTTCGGCTGAGCGCGCTCGCCTTGCTGCTTGGCATCTCTGCGTGTGTCTGACCCGACTCGTCCGGCCCGTCAGTCCGCCGGCGCGCTCGCCGACGGCCGTCCCCACGCGAGCATCACGCAGGTCGGGACGCGGGCGCGGCCCGCGGCGGGCGGGTAGGCCGCGCGGTACGCCGTGGGCGACTGACCGTAGGCGCGGCCGAAGCTCGTCGTGAACGAGCCGACGCTGCGCAGCCCGACGGTCACGCAGATGTCGGCGACGCTGCGATCGGTCGAGCGCAGCAGCGCCGCGGCGCGCTAGAGGCGGCGCGTCAGCAGGTACTGGTGCGGCGACTCGCCGAAGGTGCGCCGGAACTCGCGGCTGAAGTGGGCGGGCGAGAGCCGCGCGGCGCGCGCGAGCGCGGGCACGTCGAGCGGCTCGAAGTAGCGCGAGTCGGCGAGGTCCTTGGCGCGCAGCAGCTGCCGGGCGGGAGCCGGGAAGTTCATCGATCGCGAGTCTCGTGCATCGCGCGCAGGCGCGCAACGGCCTCGCGGTGGTCGAGGATCGGCTCGGGATAGTCCTTCGGCGGCCGCTCGAGCTTCCACGGCTCGTGCACCCCGCCGCCCTCGATGCCCTCGAGCTCCGGCACGTAGCGGCGCACGTACTCGCCCTCGGGATCGAAGCGCTTGGCCTGCGTGATCGGGTTGAAGACGCGGTTCGGCCGCGTGTCGACGCCCGTGCCGGCGACCCACTGCCAGTTGCCGACGTTGTTCGCGAGGTCGCCGTCGACCAGCAGGCCGAAGAAGTGCGCGGCGCCCTCGCGCCAGTCGATGGCGAGATCCTTGGTCAGGAACGAGGCCGTCAGGAGCCGCGCGCGGTTGTGCATGAACCCCTCGCGCGCGAGCTGGCGCATGCCGGCGTCGATGATCGGAAAGCCCGTACGGCCCTCCTTCCAGGCGGTTAGGCCGGCCTCGTCGTCGCGCCAGCGGTCGCCGCGCGAGCGGAAGTCCTCCCTCGGCGTGTCGGGGCGCGAGCCGAGCAGCTGCGCGTAGAAGTCGCGCCAGCAGAGCTGGCGCACGAACGGCGCCGCGCCGGCGTGCTCGCGCGCCCGCTCGGCGACCGCGAGCGGCGAGAGGCAGCCGAAGTGGAGGTGCGCGCTGATGCGCGACGTGCCGTCGGCGGCGAGGTCGTCGTGCCGCTCGTCGTAGCGCGCGACGCCGCTCGCGAGCCAGGCCTTGACACGCTTCGCGCCCTCGCTCTCGCCGCCGGCGGGAAGCTCGGGCGAGACGTCGCCGCGCGCCAGGTCGGCGAGCGCGGGAAGGTGGCCGCGGGCGAGCGCGCCCGGCACCGTGACGGCCCGCGGCGTCCGCGCGAGCGCGCGCCGCGGCGTCTCGCTCCAGCGCCGCCAGTAGGGCGTGAAGACCTTGTAGGCGTCGCCGCCGTCGGGTGCGACCGCACCCGGCGGGATCACCGTCACGCCCGGCATCACGTGGAGCTCGATGCCGTGCTGCTCGCAGGCCTCCGCGAGTCGCAGCTCGCGCGCCTGGGCGTACGCGCTGACGTCGTCGCTGACGAAGATCGCCTCGGCCTTCGCCTCCGCTGCGACGCGCATCGCCTCCGCCACCACGTCGCCCTCGCGCACGAAGAGCGCACCCCCGCGCTCGCGCAGCGAGGCGGCGAGGTCGCGCAGCGAGTCGAGCAGGAACGCGACCCGGTTGGGCGCTCCGAAGCGCTTCAGGACGGCGCGGTCGAAGACGAACAGCGGCACGACCTCGTCGGCCGCCTCGCTCGCCGCGGCGAGCGCCGGGTGATCGTGCACGCGCAGATCGCGCGTGAGCAGGACGACGGCGACGCGCAGGCTAGGACTCCCTCTCGCCACACGAGACGACGGGCTTGCTGGACGCGGGCAGCCCGAGGAACGCGCGGTAGCGCCGTGCCTCGGGCAGGGCATTCGCGGCGAGGCCGCGGCCGGTTCCGGCGAACGGCGTGAGCGTGATCGCGAGCCCCGTGCCGCGCGTCGCCCGCGACCACGTGCCGGTGATCCGCCCGCCCGCGACGATCATCGGCCGGAACACGCCGTTGGCGCCCGGGGAGACCTTGCCGGCGTGCTCGCGAGCGAGGATCGCATCGCGCTCGGTGTAGCCGAGGATGTACTCGTCGAAACCGGCCAGGAGATACGTGCGTCGTCGCGCCGTTGCGCTCGGCAGCTCCTCGCCGGCCGCCCGCCAGTGCTCGGCGCCGTCGATCTCCTCGCTCACGAGGCCGTCGGCCGTCGCGAGCCCGGCGCGCGCGTCGCCGAGCGTGATGCCCGCCCAGCGTGCGAGATCGTGAGCGGTCACGGGCCCGCGGCTCGCGGCGAAGCGCCCGGCGAGCACGGCCAGCGACTGCTCGCGTGCGAGCTCGCGCGCGCCCTCCGGCGGCGCCCAGTCGTCGAGCAGCGCGAACGTCTGCTGGCGCTCGCGCACCGGGCCGATGCAGATCAGGCCGTCCTGGGCGAGGCGCCAGAGGATGTGGTACCCGTGGCCGCCGCCCGTCGCGATGCCCTCGTCCTCGAGCAGCTGCATGACCTCGGGCCGGCTCAGCCGCCGGTCACCGCCGAGCGCCGCCGCGAGCAGCTTCGCGGCGCGGGAGATGTGTGCCTTCGGCAGCCCGATCTGCTCGCGCCGGCGCTCGTCGCCCGCGCGCAGCCGCGGGGCGACGAGCGCGAGCAGCCAGCGCACGTCCTCCGGCGGCGAGTAGTGGATCGTGCCGCGCATCAGCCACGTGCGCACGAGCGCGCGCTCCTCGATGGCGCGCTCGATCCCCGCGACCGTCCCGGCGTGCATGCGCGATCCGATCGCCCACAGCGACTGGCGGTAGTCCTGCGCCTGGAGCGCGCCGAGCAAGCGCACCACCTCGGCCGGGTGCTCGCAGCGGCGCGCCGCGAGGCCCTGGCTCGCGAGGCGCCGGAGCCCGATCTCGGCGACTGCCATCCCGGCAGGATGAACGAATGCGGCGCGGCGCCGATGAGTTCTGCCGGGACGGCGCGTCCAAGCGTGGAGAGGCAACACGAGCGGGAGGGGCCCGAGCATGACGAGCACCGGCACGGCAGTCGCGACGCAGACCTACGCGATCATCGTCAAGGCGACGCCCGAGGCGATCTGGGATGCGATCACGAATCCCGATCAGACCGACCGCTACGGCTACCAGGGCCGCGTCGAGATGGAGCTGCGCCCGGGCGGCGCGTACCGCGCGCATCCGAGCGACGCCATGCGCGAGCTGGGCGCCGCCGACGTGATCGCCGTGGGCGAGGTCGTCGAGGCCAGCGCCCCGACCCGCCTCGTGCACACGTGGAACCCGAGCTTCGCGCCCGAGATCGGCGACGAGCCGGCGACGCGCATCACGTGGGAGCTCGCGCCCGCTGATTTCGGCGGCACGAGGCTGACGCTCACCCACGAGCTCCACGACGCGCCGTTCACCGCGACGATGGTCGCCGGCGCGCCCGGCACCGGCGGCGGCTGGACGTTCGTGCTCAGCGATCTGAAGACGCTGCTCGAGACCGGCTCGGCGATGGCGGGCTGAACGAGTGGGCGAGCACGACGCACGCGCCGCACTTTGCGGAGCCGGGATGAGCCAATAGCATGAATGCCGTGCCGGAATCTCCGTCCACCGCGCGGCCCGCGGCCGGCGAGCTCGAGAGCCGCTTCGAGACGCACCGCTCCGAGCTCACGGCGTACTGCTACCGCATGCTCGCGTCGCCGTTCGAAGCCGAGGATGCGGTGCAGGACACGTTCATCCGCGCGTGGCGCAGCTACGACCGCTTCGAGGGCCGGGCCGCGCTGCGCTCGTGGCTCTACCGGATCGCGACGAACGTCTGCCTCGACATGCTCAGCGGCCGCGAGCGCCGTGCACGGCCGATGGACCTCGGCCCGGCGCACGCGCCCGTGATCGAGAACCTCAACGTCATGCCCGAGACGACGTGGATCCAGCCGATCCCGGACGGCCTCGTCGCGCTCGCGAGCGATCCGGCCGACGTCGCCGTCGGCCGCGAGACGATCCGGCTCGCGTTCGTGGCCGCGCTGCAGCACCTGCCGCCGCGCCAGCGCGCCGTCCTGATCCTGTGCGAGGTGCTGCGCTGGAAGGCGGCCGAGGTCGCGGAGCTGCTCGAGACGAGCGTCGCCTCCGTCAACAGCGCGCTGCAGCGCGCCCGCGCGACGCTCGAGGCGAGCAACGCCAGCCCCTCGGCGCCCGCAGCGCCGCTCGACGAGGCCGATCGCGAGCTGCTCGCCCGCTACGTCGAGGCCTTCGAGGCCTACGACATCGACGCGCTCACGGCCGTGATCCAGGAGGACGCGACGCAGTCGATGCCGCCGTTCGACCTCTGGCTCACCGGCCGCGAGAACATCTTCACCTGGTGGTTCGGGCCGGGCATCGAGTGCGCCGGGTCGCGCGTCATCCCGGCGAGGTCTGCGAACGGCTCGCCCGCGTTCGGCCAGTACAAGCGCAGCCCGACGGGCGACGGCTACGAGCCGTGGGCGCTGCAGGTGCTCGAGCTCGCGGGCGGCAAGGTCGCCGAGATGACGTTCTTCCTCGACACCGCGACGGTCTTCCCGCTCTTCGGGCTGCCGGCCCGGCTCGACGCGTAGGCCGGCTTCCGCGGACCTGGCGAAGCCGGTGACGCACGCGGCGCCAGGGCGTCAGGGTCGCCGGATGTCCGGCTCCCCGTGCGGCTCGCTCCCCGTGGAGTGCAGGCGCGTCGCGTCGTCAGAGGCAGCGACGGCCGGATCGGCGCCGAGACCGGCCTCGACGCCGAGCACGAAGCTGAGCCCGCAGAACGCGAGCAGCTCCTGCAGCTCGCTGGACGCGCCGCGCACGCAGGCCCGCTGACCGCGCCTCCGGGCGTCCAGCTGCAATCGCGCGAGCGTCTCGACGGCGCGCGCGTCGGGCGGGAGGTCGCCTGCGTCGTAGACGTTCTCGCTCGGACGTTGCTCGGTCATCTACGCATCAGACGACCGAAGCCCGCAAAACTCATCGGTGGAGGGGGGCGCAGCGGGAATCCGGCGCGCCACCGATGAGTTCTCAGATGCGGGCCGGTCAAACCCGTGAACCGCCGATCCGAGAGGAGTGACCTCATGGCACTCGATGCGAAGACACGTTGGTACGCCCTCATCGTCCTGTGCGCGGGAACCTTGATGATCGTCCTCGACTCGACGATCGTGAACGTCGCGCTGCCCTCGATCCGGGGCGACCTGCACTTCTCCGAGACATCGCTCGCGTGGGTCGTGAACGCCTACCTGCTGACCTTCGGCGGGTTCCTGCTGCTGGGCGGGCGGCTCGGCGATCTGTACGGGCACCGCCGGCTGTTTCTCGGCGGCATCGCGCTGTTCACGGCCGCCTCGCTCGTGTGCGGCCTCTCGACCTCGCAGGGCATGCTGATCGCCGCGCGCTCGGTGCAGGGGCTCGGCGGCGCGGTCGCCTCAGCCGTCTCGCTGTCGCTGATCATGAACCTCTTCACCGAGCCCGCCGACCGCGCCAAGGCGATGGGCGTGTTCGGCTTCGTGGCCTCGGGCGGCGGCTCGATCGGCGTGCTGCTCGGCGGCCTCTTGACCGAGATCAGCTGGCACTGGATCTTCCTCGTCAACATCCCGATCGGCTTCGCCGTCGTGTTCGCGTCGCTGCGCCTGCTGCCCGGCGGCGAAGGTCAGGACGCCGGTGGCAAGCTCGACATCGGCGGCGCGGTCACGGTCACGGCGGCGCTGATGCTCGCCGTCTACGCGATCGTCAACGGCAACCAGGCGGGCTGGCTCTCGCTGCAGACGCTCGGGCTGCTCGCGATCGCCGTGGTCGTGCTCTGCGCGTTCCTCGCGATCGAGTCGCGCGTCGCGTCGCCGCTGATGCCGCTCGGCCTCTTCAAGAGCCGCAACCTCGCGACCGCCAACATCGTCGGCGTGCTGTGGGCGGCCGCCATGTTCGCGTGGTTCTTCCTCTCGGCGCTCTACCTGCAGCTCGTGCTCGGCTACGAGCCGCTCTACGTGGGCCTGGCGTTCCTGCCCGGCAACATCATCATGGGCATCCTCTCGGTCGGCGTCTCGGCCAAGCTCGTGATGAGGTTCGGGATCAAGCCGCCGCTCGCGATCGGCCTGCTGGTCGCATCGGTCGGCCTGCTGCTGCTCGCGCGCGCGCCCGTCGACGGCAACTACTGGATCGACGTCTTCCCGAGCATGTGCCTGCTCGGCCTCGGCGCCGGCATCGCCTTCAACCCCGTGCTGCTGGCCGCGATGAGCGACGTCAAGCCGGAGGAGTCGGGCCTCGCCTCGGGCATCGTCAACACGTCGTTCATGATGGGCGGCGCGCTCGGCCTGGCCGTGCTCGCGAGCCTCGCCGCCTCGCGCCACGACACGCTGCTCGGCCAGGGCCGCAGCGACGCCGCGGCGCTCACGGGCGGCTACCACCTGTCGTTCCTCGTCGGCGCCGTGTTCGCGATCTCGGCCGCCGCGCTCGGGGCGCTCGTCCTGCGCACGGTCATGCAGCCGCACGAGGCGCCACCCGAGGGCGACGCCGAGCCGGCCAGGGCGCGCGCGACGGCCGACGTGGCCTGACGTCGCAGCGGACGCGCCGGCGCGCGGGTGATGCTCGGCGTCCTCGTCGGCACCCTGCGCGCCGGGCCGCGCGACGTGACCGCGAGCCGCTGAGGCGGCCGCGCGTGCAGCGCGCCTATCCTCGGGCGATGCGGAAACTCGGCACCAGCGACCTCTCGGTCCACACCCTCTGCCTCGGCAGCAACATCTTCGGCTGGACGACCGACGAGCAGGAGTCGTTCGCGGTGCTCGACGCCTACGTCGCCGCCGGCGGCAACTTCGTCGACACGGCCGACTCGTACTCGGCCTGGATCCCGGGCAACAGCGGCGGCGAGTCCGAGACGATCATCGGCAACTGGATGACCGCGCGCGGCAACCGCGACGCCATCGTCGTCGCCACCAAGGTCGGCAAGATGCCCGGTCTCGAGAGGCTCGCCCCGGCCACGATCCGCACGGCCGCCGAGAGCTCGCTGAAGCGCCTCGGCACCGATCGCATCGACCTCTACTGGGCGCACATGGACGACGCCGAGACGCCGCTCGAGGAGTCGCTCGGCGCGTTCGGCGAGCTGATCGCGGAGGGCAAGGTGCGCGCCATCGGCGCCTCCAACTTCAGCGCGCCGCGCCTCGCCGAGGCGCTCGCCGTCGCGCGCGCGAACGACCTGCCGGAGTACGTCGCGGTGCAGCCGCACTACAACCTCGTGTTCCGCGACGAGTACGAGGGCGCACTGGCCGATCTGTGCGTGCGCGAGGGCATCGGCTGCGTGCCGTACTTCGGCCTCGCGAGCGGCTTCCTGACCGGCAAGTACCGCCCGGGCGGGCCCGAGGTCGGCTCGCCGCGCGCCGGCTCGGCCGCTGCCTACCTCGACGATCGCGGCATCGCGGTGCTGGCCGCGCTGGACGAGGTCGCGGCGGCGCACGGCACGACCGTCGCGGCCGTCGCGCTCGCATGGCTCGCCGCGCGGCCGGGCGTCGTCTCGCCGATCGCGAGCGCCCGCACGCCCGAGCAGCTCGCGGAGCTCCTGCCGCTCGCCGATCTGGAGCTGTCCGCAGCCGAGCTGCAGCAGCTCACGCAGGCGTCGGCTCGGTAACCTCGGGCTCGGGCTCGGGCTCGGGAATCGCGCGCAGCTCGACCGCGAGCAGCGCGGGATCGCCGGGCGCGAACGTCAGCTCGATCGCGCGCAGGTCGAGCGCCCCGCCGGCCGGCGTCAGATCGGCCCGCGCGCGCTCGAGCAGCGCCTCGATCAGCTCGACGCTGCCGTGCACCTCGGCGGCGCCCTCGGTGAAGTGCGCGTGCAGGCTCAGCCCGTCGCGGCCGTCCGGGAGCGCCGCGAGCCACGTCGGCTCGCCCGGCTCCAGCTCATAGCGCGGCGTCAGCGGCACGCGCAGCCGTGCGATCGCCGCGCCGGGCTCCGCCGCCTCCGCGGCTGCGACCGGCGCGCGGCGGTAGCGCAACTCGACGCCGCGCTCGGCCGCCGGAAGGAGCGCGAAGCGCAGGCCTTCCTCGACGTGCGCCAGCGGCAGGCCGCGGTGCGAGAGCAGGGAGGTCTCCCACGCGACGTCGCCGCGGTCGCCCGTCTGCGTCGCCGCGAGCAGCGTCCCCGCCGGCGCGGGCAGGAGGCGCAGCTCCTCCCTGATCGCCTCGGCGCAGTGCGTCATCCAGGCCGGGCGCGTGATGCCGGGCGCGCGCAGCGGCTCGGGACAGATTGCCACCACGGCATCGCGGTCGCGCTCGACCGACCAGAAGAGGGGCATCGCCACGCGCGTGCCGCTACGCGGGCCGGCGCATGAGGTCGCGGGCGGCGGCGCGCATGCGGCCGAGCGTGTCGAATGGGGCGCGCCTGCGCTCCCACGGCGCGAACAGCGGGCGCTGCGCGAGCATCTCAGTCTCTCTGGCCATGCGGGATCCGAGTCTAGTGTCCTGAGTGAGGGGTTCGGTGACGTGCGTGTCCCGGACGCCGACCGACGACGCCGGCTACCTGCCGACCAGGGCCCCGGTGACGACCGTGCTGGCCTCGGCGGGGCCGAAGGTCGGCGGCAGCGGGATGGGCGTCCCCGACCCCAGCCGCACGACGACCGTCTGCGTGCCCGGATCGACCTGGATCAGCTGGTTGCCGAGGCCGAGCGCCCAGTACATCGAGCTCGGAGCGCCTTCCACCATGCGGCCGACGTCGGTCTTCCCCTGCGCGATCGCCTGCAGCGTCGTGGCCGCTGTCACGCTCGCGATCACGCCGCTGTGGTTGAGCCACCAGAGGTAGCCGTAAGCCGCGTTGAGCCTCGTCGAGGAGCGCGCCGTGGCCTGTTGCACCCACGAGGACGACACGATGCGCGTGCCGTTCCAGACGCCCTTGTCGAGCATCAGGACGCCGAAGCGCGCCATGTCGCGGCAGGTCGAATGGATCCCCTCGAAGAGCTGCACGTTGCCGGCCCGGTCGCGTGCCATCGTCGTGTGCCGCATGCCGAGCGGCGTGAAGATGCGCCGGCCGGCGAACGCCGCGACGTCCTCGCCGGTGGCCCTCGCGAGCACGCGGTCGAGCGTCTGCACGGCGGAGTTGTTGTACGCCCACTCGGATCCGGGCACCGTGTCCTGGCCGAGGCCGATCGCGAACGCCGTGCGGTCGGGTGCCGCGAGCAGGCGCAGGTAGTCGGTGACGACGTCCCATGTGCGGCCCGAGTCCATGCTCAGCAGGTCGCGCACGGTCACGGCCTGCGAGGACGTGCCGCGCCAGGCCGTGATCCAGCGCGACGCGCGGTCGCCGATGCGCAGGTCGCCGTCGTCCTGCGCGATGCCGACGAGCGTGCTCGCGAACGACTTCGTGGCCGAGTAGACGTCCTGGGTCGTGTTCGGTCCGGCGCCGTTGAAGTACCACTCGCCGACGAGCTTGCCGCGGCGCACGACCACGAGGCAGTTGGAGTGCCCCTGCTTCGCGCGCGCGGCGATCTGCGCGAGCTTCGCCCCGTCGAGGCCGGCCGCAGCCGGCGTGACGTGCTGCCAGTGCGCGCCGGGCGCCGGCGGGGAGGCCTGCGCGGAAGTGGCCGTCGCGAGGGCGATCGCGGCGAGGAGCGCGGGCACGAGCCGTCGCGTCGCTGCACGAACGGGGTCAGACCCCGATCGTGCACGCGCGCCGTCGCGGCCTCCGCCTCGTGCCAGGCGTGCACGATCGGTTTCAGACCCCGTTCGTGCACGCTCTGTCCGCGTCTTCGGCAACACCCCTGGACGGTAGCGGCGACCGGCGATGCGGCCAACGGGCGTCACGAGTGAACCGGCGCGGCGACGCGTGGAGCAACGCGCCGCCAACGCCTCACGGATGAGGCCACGCGGCGGCGCACGAATGGGGTCTGAAACCGATCGTGCACGCACAGCGTCGCGGGCCTCGCTCCGTCAAGGCGTGCACGATCGGGGTCTGACCCCATTCGTGCCGGAGCCGCCCGCGTCGTCACCGCCGCCGCCCACGTCGCCGGCCGACCCAACTCCACTGATACCGTGGACTTCGAT
>DASXXY010000350.1:0-9497 GCA_036502805.1 Gaiellales bacterium
CGCTGCGGCACGAAGATCGCGTCGAACATCAGTGCTCCCTCCCGGGTCCGAGCTGAGGCATCAGACGCTCACGAGTCCGACGTAGTTCTCGGCCAGCACGGTGGCCGCCGCTCGCGACGACACGACGTTGCGCAGCTGCGAGAGCTGCAGCTGCTGCTCGAACGGGTCGTCGCCGGGCGTGCGATGCAGCATCGAGGTCATCCACCACGAGAAGTGCTCGGCGCGCCAGACGCGCCGCAGGCACGTGTCGGAGTAGGCGTCGAGCAGGTCGCTGCCGCCGCCGCCGGCCCACTGCGCGAGCGCGGCGGCCAGCACGCGCACGTCCGCGATCGCGAGGTTGAGGCCCTTGGCGCCGGTCGGCGGCACGATGTGCGCGGCGTCGCCCGCGAGGTAGAGGCGCCCGTAGCGCATCGGCTCGGTCGCGAAGCTGCGCATGCCGGTCACGCCCTTCTCCAGCACCTCGCCCTCGGCGAGCGTCCAGCCGTCGAGTCCGAGGCGGAGCTGGAGCTCCTCCCAGATGCGCGCGTCCGGCCACTTCGCGATGTCCTCGTCGGGCCGGCACTGCACGTAGAGGCGGCTGAGCTCGGGCGAGCGCAGGCTGTGGAGCGCGAAGCCGCGCTCGTGATGGGCGTAGACGAGCTCGTCGCAGGAGGGCGCGACGGCGGCCAGGATGCCGAGCCAGCCGAACGGGTACTCGCGCTCGTACGTGCGCAGGACGCCCTCCGGGATGCTCGCGCGGCAGACGCCGTGGAAGCCGTCGCAGCCGGCGATGAAGTCGCACTCGAGCTCGTGGCGCTCGCCCTCGTGCTCGTAGCGGATGACCGGCCGCTCGCCGTCGAGGCCGTGCACGCTCACGTCGGCGACCTCGAAGAGCAGCGGCGCGCCGCTCGCGAGCCGCGCCGCGATCAGGTCCTTGACGACCTCGGTCTGGCCGTACACGACGATCGTCCGGCCGCCGGTGAGCTCGGTCAGCGGGATGCGGTGGCGCTCGCCGCCGAACTGCAGCTCGATGCCCTCGTGCACGAGGCCCTCGCGGCGCATGCGGTCGCCCACGCCGGCCTCGTCGAGCAGGTCGATCGTGCCCTGCTCGAGCACGCCGGCGCGGACGCGCTGCTCCACGTGCTCGCGGCTGCGCGCCTCGAGCACGACCGACTCGATGCCCTGGAGCCGCAGGAGCTGCGCGAGCATGAGGCCGGCGGGGCCCGCTCCGACGATGCCGACCTGCGTGCGCATCAGCCCGGCACGCGCTCGAACAGCGCGGCCTGCCCCTGACCGACGCCGACGCACAGCGTCGCGAGGCCGTAGCGGCCGCCGCGCCGGCGCAGCTCGTGCGCGAGCGAGACGACGAGGCGCGCCCCGCTCATGCCGAGCGGGTGCCCGAGCGCGATCGCGCCGCCGTTGACGTTCACGCGCTCCTCGTCGAGGCCGAGCTCGCGCACGACGGCGAGGCTCTGCGACGCGAAGGCCTCGTTCAGCTCGACCAGGTCGAGCTCGCCGGCGCCGATGCCCGTCCGCGCGAGCAGCTTGCGCACGGCCGGGATCGGCCCGATGCCCATGACACGCGGGTCGACGCCGGCGACGGCGCTGCCGGCGAAGCGCATCAGCGGCACGGCGCCGAGCGCGCGGGCGCGCTCCTCGCTCGCGATCACGACCGCCGCGGCGCCGTCGTTGATGCCGCTCGAGTTTCCGGCCGTGACGGTGCCGTTGGCGCGGAACGCGGGGCGCAGCTTGGCGAGTGCGGCCTCGCTGGAGTCGGGCCGCGGGTGCTCGTCGACCTCCACGTCGCCGACCGCGACGAGCTCGTCGGTGAAGCGGCCGGCGGCCTCGGCGGCGGCCCAGCGCTGCTGCGAGCGGAGCGCGAAGGCGTCCTGATCCTCGCGGCTGACGCGGTAGCGCTCGGCGACGTTCTCGCCCGTCTCGCCCATGCTCTCGAGCGGGAAGAGCGCCTCCATGGCGGGGTTCGGGAAGCGCCAGCCGAGCGTCGTGTCGTAGAGCGTGCGGTCGCCGCGCGGGAATGCGCGGTCGGGCTTCGCGGTCACGAGCGGCGCACGGCTCATGGATTCGACGCCGCCGGCGACGAAGAGGTCGCCGTCGCCGGCGATGACGGCGTGGCATGCGGCCGTGATCGCCGCGAGCCCAGAGGCGCACAGCCGGTTGAGCGTGACGCCGGCGACCGATTGCGGCAGCCCGGCGAGCAGCGCGGCCATGCGCGCGACGTTGCGGTTGTCCTCGCCGGCCTGGTTCGCGCAGCCGAGGTAGACGTCCTCGATCTCCTCGGCGGGGACGCCCGAGCGGTCCACGGCCGCGGCAATCGCGATCGCCGCGAGGTCGTCGGGCCGCACCTGGGCGAGCGCGCCGCCGTGGCGGCCGATCGGCGTGCGCACGGCCGAGAGCAGGACGGCGCGCGTCATGCGGGGCTCCCCTCGGCCATGACCCGCTGGGCGATCGCGAAGGCGCTGTTGGCGGCGGGCACGCCGCAGTAGACGGACGTCTGCAACAGGATCTCCTTGATCTCGTCGCGCGTCAGCCCGTTGCGGAGGGCTGCGCGCAGGTGCATCGCGAGCTCGTTCTCGTGGCCGAGCGCGACGAGCGCCGTCAGCGTGACGGCGCTCCGCATCCGCCGGTCGAGGCCGGGCCGCGCCCAGATGCCGCCCCAGGCCTGCGTCGTGATCAGCGTCTGGAAGTCGGCCGTGAAGTCGTCGGTGCGCGCGATGGCGGCGTCGACGTGCGCGTCGCCGAGCACCTCGCGGCGGATGCGCATGCCGCGCTCGTGGGCCTCGCTGCCCGGCTCGTCGCTCATGCTGCCTCCACGGCGGGCTGCGCCGTCAGATGCTCGAGCAGGAGGCGGCCGAAGGCATCCGGCTGCTCGAGGTTGGCGAGGTGTCCGGCGCCCGGCAGCACGTGCAGCCGAGCACCCGGGATGGCGTCTCGGATCGCCTCCGCCTGCGCGGGCGGCGTCGCGGGGTCCTCGCTGCCGGCGAGCACGAGCGTCGCTGCCGTGATCGCACCGAGCGCCGCTGCGCCCGGCTCCCACGCGGCGAGCGCCTCGCAGCAGCCGGCGTAGCCCTCGGGGTCGGCCGAGACCATCATGGCGCGGTACTCGCGCACGAGCCCTGGGCGGTCGGCGAGCGTCTGCGGCGTGAACCAGAAGCCGAGGATCCTGTCGGCCACGACGTCCATGCCCTCGGCGCGCACGGTCGCCGCGCGCTCGAGCCAGCTCGCGCGCACGCCGAAGCGCGCGGACGTGCAGGCCAGCGCGAGCCTGTCGATGCGCTCGGGCGCGTGCATGGCGAGCCACATGCCGACGGCGCCGCCGAGCGAGAGCCCGCAGAACGACACGCGCTCGAGGCCGCGCTCGTCGAGGATGCCGAGCACGCCCCGGCCGAGCTCCTCGAGCGAGCGCGCCGTCGGCGCCCCGCGGCCCTCGCCGTGTCCCGGATGGTCGTAGCGCAGCACCGCGAAGCGCTCGCTCAGCGCCGCCATCTGGGGCTCCCACATGGCGAGCGTCGTGCCGAGCGAGTTGGAGAGCACGACGACCGGCGCGCCGGCCGGCCCGTCGAGCCGCGAGGCGGTCACAGCCCGAACGCCGGCGTGGTGAAGAACACCGTCTGGCCGTCGCCCTGGAGGTGGATGTCGAAGCGGTAGCCCGCCGCGCCGTCGGCCGCCGCGACGAGCGTCGCGCGCTCGCCGGCGCCGAGCGCGCCGAGCACGGGGTCGGCGGCGTTGGCGTCGGCCTCGTCCGGGAAGTAGAGGCGCGTCAGCACCGGCTTGAGCAGCCCGCGCGCGAAGCACAGCACCTTCACGTGCGGGGCCTCGGGCGGCCCGTCGGGATCGTGCGCGGCACCGGGCTTGACGGTCGTGAAGCGGAAGCCGCCGTCGGGCCCGGTCTGGCAGCGCCCCCAGCAGCCGCTGCCCGCGGCGTAGCTACCGGCAGCGTCCGCGCCCCAGATCTCGACGAGGCCGTCGGGCACGGGCACGCCCGCGCCGTCGAGCACCCGGCCCGCGATCGCGATCGCGCCGGGAGCGCCGGCCGCCACGATCTCGGGCCTCGTGGCGAGGCCGAACTCGAAGAACGGCCCGACCGTCTGGGACGGCGTGCGGTTGCCGCTCATCCGTTCTCCAGCGGCGTCGCGGCGGCGCCGCCGAGCACGACGTCGAAGCTGTAGGCGAGCGCCCACTCCGGCTTCGTGTTGGCGAGGTCGAACGACGAGATCATGCGCTCGCGGGCGGCCGGATCGCGCACCGACTGGTAGATCGGGTCGTAGGCGAAGAGCGGGTCGCCGGGGAAGTACATCTGCGTCACGAGCCGCTCCGTGAACGCGCGCCCGAAGATCGAGAGGTGGATGTGCGCGGGCCGCCAGGCGTTGTCGTGGTTGCGCCACGGATATGCGCCCGGCTTGATCGTGACGAAGCGGTAGCGCCCCTCGTCGTCGGTCAGGACGCGCCCGCCGCCCGTGAAGTTCGGGTCGAGCGGCGCGGGGTGCTGGTCGACGTGATGGCGGTAGCGGCCGGCGGCGTTGGCCTGCCAGATCTCGACCAGGGCGCTGCGCACCGGCCGGCCGTCGGCGCCGAGGACGCGGCCGCTGACGATGATGCGCTCGCCCAGGGGCTCGCCCTCGTGCTGCTGCGTGAGGTCGCCGTCGCGCTCGCTCACGTCGCCGGCGCCGAACGCCGGGCCGGTCAGCTCCGAGAGCCGTTGCGGCAGCAACAGCAGCGGCTTGCGCGGCGCGCGCAGGCGCGTGCCGACGTATTCCGGCGTGAGGTACGCGGGGTCGGGATCACGCGTCGCGCGCTCGTCGTCGTCGACGCTTCGCAGCTCCTCGGCACGCTCGCTCACGCGGCACCGTCCTTCTCGATTGCGGACTCGGGAGCGGTGGACGGGTCGCAGACTAGCGACGCGCGACGCGCGCCGCTCACCCCGCGGCGCTCCCGGCGGGCTCCTGCGCGAGCGCGCGGCCGCAGCGCAGGAGCGTGTCGCGCAGGCTCGCGGCCTCGTCGTGGCCGATCTCGCCGAGCATCTCGCCCTCGACGGCGTCGACCGCCCGATCGCACTGCGCGAGCACGCCGCGGCCCTCGTCGGTCAGCTCGATGCGGATCACGCGCCGGTGCCCCGGCTCGGCCAGGCGGCGGACGTAGCCCTGCGCCACGAGCTGCGCGAGCACCTCGCTCATCGACTGCGGCGTCACGAGCGAGCGCCGCGCGAGCCGCGCGTTGGAGAGCCCGTCGTGCGCCCGCAGCACCGACAGCGCCGTGTATGCGGGCAGCGTCAGGCCGCTCGGCTCGACGGCCGCCGAGAGCCGCCGCCGCAGCTGCCGGTCGAGCCGCCCGATCACGTAGCTGAGCCGTGGCTCCACTAGGAGCCGGCCGGGCGCTCGTAGGTCTGCAGGCCCGGCTTGATGCGCTTCTCGTCCAGGAACTGCCCGAGGCCCTGCTCGCGGCCCTTCTCCGTGTCGAGGAACTGCGACTGCTCGAGCTTCGCGTAGAGGTAGTCCTCGGCCTGATCCCAGTTCATCGTCCCGGCGTGCTTGTAGCCGAGCTTCGCGGCGCGCAGGACGACCGGGTTCTTGGCCCGCAGCTCGCGCGCCAGCGCCTCGACCTCGCCGCGCAGCTGCGCGCGCGGCACGCTCGCGTTGACGAGGCCCATCTCGGCCGCCTTCGCGCCGCCGAACGTGCGGCCGGTCATGACGTAGAGCAGGCCCGCCCGCGAGCCGACCGTCTCGTAGAGGGCCTTGCTGACGACGCTGCCGGGCGGGATGCCCCAGTTGATCTCGGACAGCCCGAACGTGGCCTCGTCCGCGGCGATCGCGAGATCGCACGCGACGAGCGGCGTGAACGCGCCGCCGAAGCACCAGCCGTTGACCATCGCGATCGTCGGCTTGGCGTACGTGCGCAGGAGGCGCCACTGCCAGTAGGCCGCGTCGCGGCGCACGCGGCGCTGCACGTGCTCGGGCCCGCCGTCGACCTCGCGGAAGTACTCCTTGAGATCCATGCCGGCCGACCAGGAGTCGCCGGCGCCGGTCAGCACGAGCACGCCGCAGTCGTCGTCGGCGTCGAGTGCGAGCAGCACCTCGACCATCTCGGCGTTCAGCGTCGGGCTCATCGCGTTGCGCTTCTCGGGCCGATTCAGCTCGACCCACGCGACGCCGTCGTCGATCTCGACCTTCACGGTCGTCCAGCGGTCCGCGTAGCCCACGGCGCACTTCCCCTCGTCGTGTGTCGTCCGGTTGTATCAGGCTACCTGATACTGAGCCGGACTGCACGCGAGCCGTGCGTGTGCCTATGATCGCCCCCATGACCGACCTGCAGGCCCTCGATGCCGAGACTGCGGAGATGGTCGCGGGCGTCTGCGACGCGATCGTCCCTGGCTCGGCGCGCGTCCGTCCGGAGATCTACGTCGACGCGCTGCTCGCGCGCATGCCCGAGCCGCAGCGGGCCGCGGCGGTGGCCTCGTTCGCCGCGCTCGCCGCGGGCGACATCGCGGCGCAGGCCGGCACGCCCGGCTTCCTGTGGGCACGGGCGCTCGCGATCGAGGCGTTCTACAGCGACTTCGTCGCGCCCGGGGTCGACGCGACCGGCGCCTGGGTCGAGATCGACTTCAACTCCCCCCTCGCCACGCGCCTGGCGAAGGACTGGTCCTACCTGGGGATCCGGTGAGCGAGCGCTTCGACGTGATCGTCGTCGGCTCCGGCGCGGGCGGTGGCATCGTCGCCGGGGAGCTCGCCGACAGCGGGCGTCGCGTGCTGCTGCTCGAGGAGGGCCCGCACCAGACGGCGGCCGACTTCCAGCGCTGGGAGGCGAAGGCCACGAACGACCTCTTCTGGCCGATCCGCTTCGCGCTCATCGACGGCGGCGCGGGCGGCGCCGTGGCGATGCTCGGCGGCCGCTGCGTCGGCGGCGGCACGACCGTGAACACGAAGGTCGCGCTGCGCGCGCACGCCAGGGATCTCGTCAAGTGGCACGCGGCGGCCGGGCTCGAGGGCCCCGGCGGCGCGCCGTTCTCCTCCGGCGACCTCGCGCCGCACTACGACAACGTCGAGCAGCGCCTCGGCGTGCGCGAGCGCGACGACTGGCCGCGCTGCGTACAGGCGCTCGCGCCGGCGTTTCGCGCGCTCGGCTCCGAGCTCACGTCCGTGCGCTCGTACACGGACGTCAACTGCATGCGCTGCGGCTCCTGCCTGCAGGGCTGCTCGACGAACGCCGGCAAGTCGACGCTGAACACCTACATCCACGACGCCTGGGTCGCCGGCCGGCTCGAGCTGCGTGCGGACGCCCGCGTCGAGCGCGTCGTGATCGAGGGCGGCGTGGCGACGGGCGTCGAGTACGCGGGGCCGGACGGTGCGACGGTGCGCGTCGACGCGGGCGCCGTCGTCGTCGCCGGCGGGACGCTCGCCACGCCGCTGCTGCTCAAGCGCTCCGGGCTGCCCGACAGCGCGAGCAGCCGACTCGTCGGCCGCAACCTCGGCTTCCACCCGGCCCGTCTCGTCTACGGCCTCTTCGACGAGCCCCAGGACGCGCACATGGTCTACCCCATCACCGCGCACGCGATGGGCCATCAGCACGACGAGGACGGCGGCTTCGTGATCGAGGCCGCGACGATCCAGGACCCGATCGGGTTCGCGACGACGCTCGAGGACGAGGGCGGGCCGCTCTGGGGCCAGGCGCTCGTCGATGCCGTGCGCGGCTTCCGTCGCTGGGTCGGCGTGCTCGCGATGGTCAACGACGAGAACAACGGCAGCGTCGAGCTCGGCGAGGACGGCACGGAGTCGTACGCGGCCGCGTTCAACGAGCGCGAGCAGGGGCGCATCGACAGCGCGCTCCGCTTCGCGAAGGACGTGCTCGTGGAGGCCGGCGCCACGCGCGTCAACTGGACGGGCCTGATCACGACGCACGTGCAGGGCAGCTGTCGCATGGGCAGCGATCCCGCGCGCTCGGTCGTCGACGCCGACGCGCAGTCCTGGGACGTCAAGCGGCTCTACGTCGGTGACGGCTCGCTGATCCCGCACACGCTCTCGGTCAACCCGTCGCTCACGATCATGGCGCTCGCCGACCGCCTCGCCGCGCATCTGCACGCCGATCCGCACGGGTACCTCGCATGAGCGAGCCCGTCCGCGACCTGGCGCACCTCTCGCACATCGAGCTCTTCACGCCGACGCCCGGGGAGAGCCTCGCGTACTTCCGCGAGCTGCTCGGGATGGAGGTCGCGGGCGAGCGCGGCGACTCCGTCTACCTGCGCTGCTTCGGCGACTACGAGACGTCCTCGCTCAAGCTCACGGCGTCCGCGTCGTCGGGCGTCGGGCACATGGCGTACCGCACGGCGAGCCCCGAGGCGCTCGAGCGGCGCGTCGCGGCGCTGACGGCCGGCGGCGTCGAGGGCGAGTGGCTGGACGGCGACCTCGGGCATGGCCGGGCGTACTCCTTCCTGGACGCGGACGGTCACCGCCTGGAGCTCTTCTACGCGTCGGATCGCTACGTCGCGCCGCCGGCGCTCCGGCCGGCGCTCAAGAACCAGCCGAACCGCTACCCGAATCGCGGCGTCGGCGTGCGCCATCTCGATCACGTCAACCTGCTGGCGGTCGATCCCGGCGCGGCGCGCGTGTTCTGCGAGCGCAACCTCGGGTTGCGGCTGACCGAGCAGATCGTGCTCGACGACGGCAGCGAGGCGGGGGTGTGGCTGGCCTCGAACCAGAAGTCGTACGACCTGACGTACACGCGCGACGCGACGGGAGCGCGCGGCCGGCTGCATCACATCGCGTTCTTCTGCGATCAGCGCGAGGACGTGCTGCGCGCGGCGGACATCTTCCTCGAGGCCGGGATCGTGATCGAGTCCGGCCCGCACAAGCACGCGATCCAGCAGACGTTCTTCCTCTACACCTACGAGCCCGGCGGCAACCGCATCGAGGTCTGCGCGGGCGGGTTCCTGCTCTTCGACCCCGAGCACGAGCCGGTCGTGTGGACGCAGGCCGAGCGCGGCAAGGGCCAGGCCTGGGGCATGCAGACGGTGCCCTCCTTCCACATCAAGGGCACGCCGCCCGACCCGGGAGAGGAAGAGCTGCTTGAGCGCGCCGCCGGCCACTGAGCACCCGGTGCCGTCGCAGCGCGCCCGCGAGCTCGTGCGCGGCGCCTACGACCTGCACGTCCACGTCGAGCCGGATCTCGCGAAGCGGCGGATCGACGACGTCACGCTCGCGCGGCGCTTCGCGGAGCTCGGCCTCGCCGGCTTCGTGCTCAAGTCGCACTACGTGCCGACGGCGGAGCGCGCGGCCGTCGTGCGCGCCGCGGTGCCGGGCATCGACGCGCTCGGCGCGATCGCGCTCAACGCCGGCGTCGGCGGCCTCAACGCGCAGGCGGTGGAGATCGCGGCGCGCGGTTCCGGGCGCGGACGTGCTCGGCTCGATCACGCTCAACGCGTCGGTCGGCGGGCTCAACGCGCTGGCCGTCGAGATCGCCGCCCGCGAGGGCGCGCGCATCGTCTGGCTCCCGACCGTGGACGCGGAGAA
>DASXXY010000351.1:0-1868 GCA_036502805.1 Gaiellales bacterium
GCCGCCCGCGGCCGCCGACGGAGGCACGGCCGTGTGCGCGCCGGCGACGACCGACTGCGTCGACGCGCTCGTGCCCTCCGGGATCTCGTCGTACAGCTTCTTCGCGAGCGACCTCGCGGGCAACAGCGCGCTCGTCGGCACCATCGGCAGCGTCGAGATCGTCGACCGCACGGCCCCGCTCGCGCCCACCAAGCTGACGTTCACGCGCACGAAGGCCAAGGCGCCGTCGACGACCATCGCGGTGACGCTGCGCTGGGCCAAGCCCACCGCCGCCGACCTCGCGCGCATCGTCGTCGTCATGAACCTCAAGCACGCGCCGAAGTCGCCCTCCGACGGCAAGGCCGTCTACAAGGGCCTCGGGACGTCGGCCAAGGTCAAGCTGCAGGCGGGCCAGAACGGCTGGTTCGCGCTCTACTCCTACGACCACAGCGACAACGTCTCGGCCAAGCCGGCGCGCATCGTCGTCAGGCTCGCGAGCCTCATCCCGCTGCGCCCGCTCAACGGCAGCATCGTGCACACGGCCCGGCCGCTGCTCGCGTGGAAGCCGTTCAAGGGCACGAAGTACTACAACGTCCAGCTGTTCGTGAACGGCAAGCGCATCCTCGTCGGCTGGCCCACGAAGGCCTCGTTCAAGATCCCGGCCGGCAAGCTCCAGCCCGGCACCTACGTCTGGTACGTGTGGCCGGCGCTGCGCGGCCGCAAGGGCGCTGCGACGTTCGGCAAGCTGATCGGGCGCGCGACCTTCCGCTACCAGAAGTAGCCCGCCGCGGCCGGTGGCCGTACCGTGCGCTCTGTGGCCTACGTGTGTCCCGACTGCGGTGGTGAGCTCGAGCTCGGCCGCACGCCGCTCGAGAGCGGCCTCGTGCGGCTCGCCGTGCTCGGCGCCGACGGCTTCGCGCTCGAGTTCGACGACCCGCAGCTGCACGCGCGTGCGCGCGAGGCGCTCGGGCCGTGCCCGCACGCGGGCGATCCCGTGTGGGATCGCGAGCGGCTGGAGCCGCTCGCGCGCACGGGGCTCGAGCGGCTCGAGCGCGCAGCCGGCGAGCAGGCGCGCATGGCCGAGCTGCTGCGCGTCTGGCGCCCGCGCGCGTTCGCGCTCGCAGGACGCGCGGACGAGCTGAGCCGGGAGGAGGCGCTGCGCGGCCGCATGGAGCTGCGCCTCGCCGACGTCGAGCGCCGCATGCGGGCCGCGACGGCGGCCGGCGACGACGACGAGGCCGAGCGCCTGCACGCGCGCTACATCGAGCTCGGCACGACGTACGCCGGGCGCATGGCGGCGGGATGGCGCTCGACGACCGGCTGATCGCGCGCGTCGGCGGCTCGATCGCCCGCGCCCGCCTGCTCGCGCCCGGAGAGCCCGTGCTCGCGCTCGTCTCGGGCGGGGCCGACTCGACGCTGCTCGCGCACGCGCTCGTCGCGCTCGGCCACCGCGTCGAGACGCTGCACGTGCGCCATGGCCTGCGCGGCGCTGCGAGCGAGGAGGACGCGGCGGCGTGTCGCGCGCTCGCCGCGGGACTCGGCATCCCGCACCGCGAGCTCGCCGGGCTCGTCCCCCCGGGGGCGGGCATCGAGGCGCGCGCGCGCGAGCAGCGGCGCACGGCGGCCGACGCCGTGCGCGCCGGCCGCGCCGTCGCGACCGGGCACACGCGCGACGACCGCATCGAGACGATCCTCTACCGGCTCGCAGCCTCCCCGGGCGCCGCCGCGTTCGCGGCGCTGCCCGCGGCCGACGGCGCGGGGCGCGTGCGGCCGCTGCTCGAGCTCGCGCGCGAGGACGTGCGCCTCGCGCTCGCGCGCGCGTCAATCGCCTGGCGGGAGGACGCCTCGAACCGGGATCGCCTGCACGCGCGCAACCGCGTGCGGCTCGA
>DASXXY010000352.1:0-5694 GCA_036502805.1 Gaiellales bacterium
CGTGATTCCGAGGTCGCGGTCGTCGACGGCGGTCGCGAGGTCGAACGTGGGCCGTCCGTCGGAGCGCACGAGCACGAAGTCGGAGATCTCGCCCTGGCCGAAGCGCACCGGGCCGCGCGTCGCATCCTCGACGACGACGGCGGCCGGCGGCACGCGGAAGCGGATGACGTTCGCCTCCCCGGCCTCGTGCCGGTGCTCGGCCTCGGCCCGCGGCAGCGCACGGCAGCGCCCGCCGTAGCGTTCGTCCGACGGCGGGCAGAAGCAGCGGTAGGCGTGCGTCGTCGCGAGCAGCTGCGCCGCAGCCTCGTCGTGCTGCCCGCGCCGCCGGCTCTGGCGCACGGGCTCGCCCGCGTACTCGAGCCCGAGCCATGCGAGATCGTCGAGGATCGCCTGCTCGGCTCCCTCGACCGACCGCTGGGCATCCGTGTCGTCGATGCGCAGCAGCACCTCGCCGCCGAGAGCGCGCGCAGCCAGCCCGTTCGCGACCGCGACGACGGCCGAGCCGAGATGCAGCGGCCCCGTGGGCGACGGGGCGAAGCGGAGGCGCGCGCACATACGGCCGTCATCGTCGCGCATCCGCGGCCGTTCGGCGCGCACGGTGCGCCACTCGGGCAGCGCGCGCGGGGCGGCGGCCCGGATCCTCGGCTCCGCGCACCGTCGCCGCACGGCTCGGCGTGCGCGTGCCACGGGCAGCGCTGCATCCGCGCCGGCCGACGATCCACGCCGCCCTGTCGCACGGGCGACGTATACTTACGACAGATGTCCGCCGTCCTCGACGCAGTCTCCGAGCTCGCCCGGCCCGCCCTCGCCGCAGAGGCGGTCGCCGATCTCAACGAGCGCCTCGCACGCGAGCGCGCGATCCCGGACGAGATCGCGGAGGCGGTGCACGAGCTGGCCGCCGGGATCGCCTTCGAGACCGCAGCGGCGCGCTGGGAGGCGATCGACCCGTACCTCACGCTGATCATCCACCGCGCCGTCATCCAGGCCGAGGACGCCGTGCGGCGCGCCGCCGAGCCGGCCGCGCGCGACCGCCTGCGGATCGCGCTCGAGAGCTTGCGCCAGGGCTTCTCGGCGATCGCCGAGAGCGAGCCGATCGCCGACGAGCGCTCGGCCAAGGACGTCGTGCGCTGGCTCGCCGACACGACGGAGGTGCCGCAGAACCGGCTCGCAGCGCTGCTCGGCGTGAGCCTGCGCCAGTTCCAGCGCTGGCTCTCCACGAGCGGCGCCCAGCCGGAGGGCGACGACGCGCGGCGGGCGCGCGCCGTGGCCCGCATCGTCAATCAGCTGCGCTTCTCGCTCACGCCCGCGGGCGCGGTCGAGTGGTTCGGCTGGCCGCGCGACGATCTCGGCGGCCGCAGGCCCGCGGAGCTGCTCGACGAGCCGGATCGCCTGCCCGAGCTCGCCGCCATCGCCGGCAGCATGCGGAGCACCTACGCGACGTGAGGCGCAGGTCGTGATCGTCTACCGGCACGCCACGTTCGCCACGCCGCTGCGCACGGAGCCCGCGCGGCAGCCGGGCCGCTACCACGACGAGGATCAGGCCGCGCCCACGCAGTACCTCTGCCTCCACCCCCTCGGCCCGCTCGCCGAGCTGATGCGCGGCAGCACGCTGCGCAGGCCGGAGCAGATCAGGCAGGTGCGCGCACGCACGTGGGCAGTGCGGCTCACCGGCGAGCAACTGCCAGAGCTCACGTTCGCGAACGCGCCCGAGCACGGCCTCGATCCGGGCGACCTCGTCTCGGACGACCAGACCGCCTGCCGCCGGCTCGCGGCGACGCTGCGCGGCACCGGAGCGCCGGGCATCGTCGCGCCCAGCGCGGCGTTGCCCGGCACGCGGAGCGTCGTGCTGTTCGGCCCGCGCGTCGGCTCGCCGTACCTGCTCGAACCCCTCGGCGAGGTCGACGTTCCCGCAAGCATCACCGCTCACGACGGGCGCCCCGTCGCGAGCCTGATCGAGCTCGTGCGCTTCCTGGGCGAGCCGCACGCCGCGCTCGAGGCCTGGCGGCGCGGCGACGAGTTCGCGTTCCGCGAGCCGGACTGGAGCCTCGGCGCCGCCTGAGCCCCGGGTCAGGCCGCCGCGCCGGCCCCGATGCGGTAGGGCGCACCCACGATCCAGCCGCCGATGCGATCCGGCAGCGCCGGCGAGTCCGTCAGCACGACGGGGTCGCCCACGCTGATCACGCCCGGCCGGATGACCCAGCTGTCGAGCGTCACCTGGTTCGCGAAGCGCTCGCGGATGCGCCGCAGCACACGCGTGTCCTGCTCGCCTGTGTCCGGGTCGATCGTCGTCACGATGCAGCGATGCCGCAGCGCGTAGACGCCGATCAGCGCATCGCCGATCGCGAGCGCGCGGCCCGGCCACGTGCGCTCGGCGTCCGGCGGGAGATCGCCGCCGATGAGGATGTTCGGCCGCAGGCGGCGGATGTCGATCCCGAGCTCGCCGACCGCCGCAGCGGTCGCGACGGAGAGGTTGAGGATGTCGAAGCGCTCCGCGCCGTCGTAGGCGCGCAGTCGCGCGTCCGCCCCGCCACGCTCGCGCACGACTCGCGCCGCGGCGTCCGAGCTCCACGGCTGGCCGGCCACGAGCGGCTGCCCGTCAGGGCCCGTCGATGCCGGGATCGTCAGCAGCTGGTGGCGGCTCCGCCCGGTCAGCGGGCCGCGCTCGCCGGCGACGTGCACGAGCCGGTCGCCGCGCACGCCGTCGAGCGTCAGCTCCGCCGAGGCGAGCGCCTCGCCGCCGAGCGACTTGACCGGGTAGCGCCAGAGTCCCTGCACGTCCACGTCGACCACGCATCCTTCTTCGCTCGCCGAGCTGCCTAACGGTCACGGATAAGTCAAACCGTTAGTGCGAGGGTAGCATCTTCCTAACTGTTGTCAAGATCGAATACCATTAGAAGCGTGTCCGAGACCTACGCCGGCCCGCTGCGCGACGAGCCCCTCGCCGTAGCGCTGCACAACACGATCTACGCCGCCGGCGGGGTCGGCGTCGACGCGCTCGCGGACGCCGGCCAGACGGAGGCATGGCTCGCGGCCATCGGCGGGCGGCTGCCGCTCGCCGACTATCCGGCGGGACCGCCGCCGTCACGGGAGCACCTGCGCGCGCTCCGCATGGCGATCCGCAGCGCGCTCGCAGCGGCCGTCGACGGCTCGGCCATGGACGCCGCGGCGCTCGCCGCGATCAACGCCGCGAGCGCACGTGCGCCCTGGTCGCCGGCCGTCCGGGAAGCTCCCGCCAACACGCTCGCCCGCAGCTCGGAGTTCCACGGCGCAACCCGCGCCGAGGCCGTGCTCGCGGCGTTCGCGCGCTCCGCGATCGAGCTGCTCACGGGCCCGCACCGCGACGATCTGCGGCTCTGCGGAGCGCCGGGCTGCGTGCTGCTGTTCCTGCGCGAGCATCCCCGGCGCGAGTGGTGCTGCAACGCCTGCGGCAACCGCGCCCGGCAGGCGCGCCACTACGAGCGCGTGCGGGCCGGCTGAGCGCCCGGTGACGATGACCCTGGAGGAGCTGCAGCGCGACCTGCTCGCCTGGTTCGCGGGCGGCGCGGCGCGCGACCTGCCGTGGCGGCGCACGCGCGATCCCTACGCCATCCTCGTCAGCGAGGTCATGCTCCAGCAGACGCAGGTCGCGCGCGTGGTCGAGCGCTACGAGAGCTGGCTCGCGCGCTGGCCGACACCGGCCGCGCTCGCGGCGGCGCCGGCCGCCGACGTCCTGCGTGCCTGGTCCGGCCTCGGCTACAACCGCCGGGCGCTCAACCTGCAGCGGGCCGCACGGCAGGTCGTCGAGCTCGGGGCCTTCCCGCACGAGCTCGCCGAGCTCGAGCGGCTGCCCGGGATCGGCCCCTACACCGCGCGCGCGATCGCCTGCTTCGCGTTCGACGCGCAGGTCACGGCGCTCGACACGAACGTCCGGCGCGTGCTCGAGCGCGCGCTCGGCGCAACCGCCGCAGAGCCGCCTCCCGGCCGCGCGTGGGACTGGAACCAGGCGCTCTTCGACCTCGGCGCGCAGATCTGCCTGGCGCGCGTGCCGCGCTGCGAGCGCTGCCCGCTGGCGGAGCGCTGCCCGTCGCGCGGCCTCGTCTTCGCGCCCCTGCGCAAGCAGGGCCGCTTCGAGGGCTCGCGCCGGCAGCGCCGCGCCGCGCTCGTCCGCGAGCTCGCGGACGGCCCGCGCGCGGACGACGGCTACGATCGCGACGTCGTCGACTCGCTGCTCGCCGACGGCCTCGCCGTGCGCCGCGCGGACGGCCTGCTGACGCTGCCAGAGGAAGTGAGTGCACCATGACCGCGATCCCCGTGTACGCCGCGAACGCCGTCGCGTGCCTGTCCGTGAAGCCGGGCGAGCGCTTCCAGGCGCTCGTCGACGAGCCGTTCGCCGATGTCGGCCTGCGGCTCTGCGAGGCGGCGCTCACCGCCGGCGCCGCGTCGGCTGCGTGCGTCGTCGTCGCGGACGCGGCGCGGCCGCTGCTGAACGCCTACGACCCGTTCGTCGCGTCGCTCGACGAGACCGACGCCGTCTGCTTCTGGTTCGCGAACATCCACGACCCCGAGTTCGCGGGCTTCCGCAAGCCGCTCTACGCCCGCGCGCGCGCAGCCGGGACGCGCGTCGCGTTCGGCGGTCGCATGGACCGCTCGATGCTCGAGCACGAGATGGGCGCCGACTACGCCGCGGTGCGCGAGCTCAGCGCAGGCCTGGCCGCGAGGGTGCGCGGCGCCACGCGCATCCGCGTGACGACGCCGGGCGGCACCGACTGCACGTTCGACGTCACGGGACGCGAGTGGAAGGTCGACGACGGCCTGCTCGACTACCCGAGCGCGTTCGGCAACCTGCCGGCGGGCGAGGTCTTCGTCGCGCCGCTCGCGACGGGCGCCGACGGCGTGTGCGTGATCGACCGCTCGATCGCGCTCGCGGGCGAGGGCCTCGTCGACGAGCCGATCCACGTCACGTTCGAGGGCGGCCGCATCGTCGCCGTGGAGGGCGGCACGGCGGCCGCGGCGATGCGCCGCACGATCGCCGAGGCCGGCGCCGGCGCGGACGTCGTGGCCGAGCTCGGGATCGGCACGAACGAGCGCGCGCGCATCACCGGCAGCGTGATCACGGACGAGAAGGTGCTCGGCACGGCGCACGTCGCGTTCGGCGACAACGCGAGCTCGAGCTACGGCGGCGACAACCGGGCGTCGATCCACGTCGACGGCGTCATGGCCGACGCGACGATCGAGGCCGACGGCACCGTCGTCTTCGCGCTCGGCGCGTTGATCTAGCGGTCCGGCGAGCAGAGCAGCGCGACGGCCTGGCAGGCCGCGCCCTCGCCGCGGCCCGTGAAGCCGAGGCCGTCCGTGCCCGTGGCACGCACCGACACGCGCCCCGGCTCGCACTGCAGCGCGCCCGCGACGTTCGCGCGCATCTCGTCGCGGTAGGGCGCGAGGCGCGGCGCCTGCAGGACGACGAACGCGTCGACGTTGACGATGCCCCAGCCGTCGCCGGCGAGCCGGCCCCAGGCCTCCGCGAGCAGATCGAGGCTGCGCGCGCCGGCCCAGCGCTCGTCGCTCGACGGGAACAGCGTGCCGATGTCGTCGAGGCACGCCGCGCCGAGCAGCGCGTCGCAGAGCGCATGGCAGACGATGTCGGCATCGGAGTGCCCCTCGAGGCCGTGCGAATGAGGGATCGCGACGCCGCCGAGCACCAGCGGCAGCCCGGGC
>DASXXY010000353.1:0-2553 GCA_036502805.1 Gaiellales bacterium
GTCGTTGACGGCCTTGAAGCCGTCGAGGTCGAGCAGCAGCAGGGCCAGCGGGCGGCGGTGGCGGCGCGCGCGGCTGACCTCGCGGCCGAGGTCCTCCTCGAAGCGCCGGCGGCTCAGCAGGCCCGTGAGCGCGTCGCGATCGGCGAAGTGCTGGAGCTGCGCCTCGAGCGCCTTGCGGTCGGAGATGTCGACGGTCTGCACGACGACCAGGCGCTCGCCGTCCGGGCCCTGCGTGAGGCTGGGGGAGGTCAGCGCCCAGATCACCCGGCCGTCGCGGTGCACGAAGCGCAGCTCGGTCGTCGCGTTGCGGCCCGACTGCAGCTCGAGCAGCATGCGCTCGCGCAGCTCGAGGTCGTCGGGGTGGACGATCTCCGCGCCGACCTCGCCGAGCAGCTCGCTCGGGTGGCGGCCGAGCATGCTCGCGAACGCGAAGTTGCACTGCACGACCTCGGAGTGGCCGTCCTCGTGCAGGCGGCTGACGAGCATGCCCACGGGCGCCGACTCGAAGACCGTCTCGAAGAGGCCCCGCGCGGCCGCGAGCTCGCGCGTGGCGCGCTCGCGCTCGGTCACGTCCAGCGACACGCCGCCCAGGCCGATCACCGTGCCCGCGGCGTCGCGCACCGGGAACTTGAGCGACCAGACGTTGCGCTCGATGCCGGTGCGCGCATCCGTCACCAGCTCCTCGAAGCTCTGCGCCCGCTGGCTCGCGATGACCTCGCGGTCGTTCGCGGAGAGGAGCTCGTAGACCTCGGGCGCGAACGCCTCCGCCATCGGCTTGCCGAGCAGGTCGGAGGCCGACCTGCCCATGATCCCGCAGGTCTCGGCGTTGGCGACGATCCAGCGCTCGTCGAGGTCGCGCATGTAGATCGCCATCGGGCTGTGCTCGAGCACCGCCTGCAGCCGGCCGGTGGCCTGCGAGAGCGCCTCCTCGGCGTCGACCTGCCCCGTGATGTCGCGCGACGTCATCGTCGCCGCGAGGATGCGGCCACCGCGCCGGATCGGCGCGAACGTGGATTCGTAGACCGCCGTGCGATCCTCGGAGCGCTGCCGGATCGTCACGGTCTGGCCGTCGAGGGCCTGCATCACGAGCGGGCTCATGCGCGTCCACGCCGCGGGCCGCATGCTGTCCCCCGCCGGCCGGCCGGTCATGTGCTCGTGCACGTAGCCGTGGCGCAGGAGCGCCGTCCCGTGCACGGCGCGTATCCGCAACGCGTGGTCGAACACCATCACGGAGACGCCGGGAAGCGACGCGAGCGCAGCGTGCAGCGCCTCGTCCCCGGCGAGCATCGCGTCGTCGTCGGCCTGGCTCGGCGCTGGGCGTTCCATCGCACCCGGAGAATCGGCATCTGCGCGCCAGACCTTGAAGGCCGAGACCGGCGCTCGTCGCCGCGGGGCGCTCTACCGTCCCTGCATGGCGCGCCTCGCAGACCGCACGATCGCCGTCACGGGAGGCGCATCCGGGCTCGGGCGGGCGCTCGCGATCGCGTTCGCCGCAGAGGGCGCGCGCGTCGTCGTCGGCGACGTGCGGCGCGACCCGCTGCACGTCGGCGGCGCCCCCACGGACGAGCTGATCGCGGCGGCCGGCGGCGTCGCGCGCTTCGTCCCGTGCGACGTCTCGCGCGCCGCGGACGTCGACGCGCTCGTCGAGGCCGCGCTCGCGCTCGGCGGCGGGCGCCTCGACGTCCTGGTCAACAACGCCATGGTCGCCGGTCCGCACTCGAAGGGCCTGCTCGAGACGAGCGAGGCCGACTGGGACGCGATCTTCGACGTCGGCCTGCGCGGCACGTTCCTCGGCTGCCGGCGGGCGGTGCGCCAGATGCTCACGCAGGAGCCGCGCGGCGGCGTCCGCGGGCGCATCCTCAACATGGCCTCCGAGCACGGCCTGGTGGGTGCGCCCGGACACGTCGCGTACTGCGCGATGAAGGGCGGCGTCGTCAACCTGACGCGCCAGGTCGCGGTCGACTTCGCGCCCCACGGCATCGTCTGCAACGCGATCGCCCCCGGCAAGATCGTGACGCCGCGCGCCGGCGGGGACGATCCGGAGCTGCCGTTCTCGCACGCCCGCACGCCGTGGCCGCGCCTCGGCGAGCCCGAGGACGTCGCCGCGCTCGGCGTCTTCCTCGCCTCCGACGACTGCCGCTTCATGACGGGCACGAACGTGCTCGTCGACGGCGGCTACACGGCCTACTAGGAGCCTCATGCCGCGACTCGAGAACAAGACGATCATCGTCACCGGCGGCGCCTCGGGCATCGGCCGCTCGCTCTGCCTCGCCTTCGCCGCCGAGGGCGCGCGCGTGGTTGTCGGGGACGTCCGCCGCGACCAGCTGCACGTCGGCGGCACGCCGACCGACCTCGCCATCGGCGAGGCCGGCGGCGTGGCGCGCTACGTCGAGGCCGACGTGCGCAGCGGCGCCGACATCGACCGCATGCTGGCGGCCGCGCTCGAGCTCGGCGACGGCCGCCTCGACGTCATCGTCAACAACGCGATGGTCGCCGGCGCGCATTCCAAGGGCCTGCTCGAGACGACCGAGGACGACTGGGACATCATCCTCG
>DASXXY010000354.1:0-2431 GCA_036502805.1 Gaiellales bacterium
GCGCGCGGCGCGGTGCTCGCGCTCGGCGTCACGCCGTTCCCGCGCGTGCCCGGCGCACTCGCCGCATCCTGCGATCCCCGCATCCGCATCGTGCTCGAGCGCAGCGGCTACGAGGATCTCGCCGGCAAGCGGGTCGTCGTCGTCGGCGCCGGCAACAACGGCGTCGAGAGCGCGCTGCTGGCGCACCGCGCCGACGCCGCGAGCGTCGAGCTGCTCGTGCGCTCGCGCGTGCGCTGGTTCACCGAGCGCGAGCCGCACACGCCGCGCGGGCCCGTGCGGCAGCGGCTGTACGACCTCGCCTACCCGGTCGTGGGCTTCGGGCCGCCGCCGATCAACCGCTTCGCGATCCATCCCGACGCGTTCGCGCGGCTGCCGCACGCGGCGCGCATGCGCATCAACGCGCGGCTGCTCCGCCCGGGCGCCGCGCCGTGGCTGCGCGAGCACGTGGAGGGCGTCATCCCGATCAGCGAGGGCGTCGAGGTGACGCGCGTCGAGTCGCGTAGCGATGAGCTCCTGCTGTCGCTCGGCGACGGCACGACGCGCGCGGTCGACGCCTGCATCGTGGCGTGCGGATTCGCGTTCGATCGCAACGGCCTGACGGTGCTGGCGCCCGATCTCCGCCGCCGCATCGACGTGCTCGACGGCTGGCCCGTGCTCGACCGCGCGTTCCGCTCGAGCGTGCCGCAGATCTCGCTCGTCGGCTTCCCGGCCGAGGGACGCTTCGGGCCGCTCTCGCGCTTCGTCGAGGGCTCCGAGTTCGCCGCCGTGCGCGTCGCGGAGTCGCTCGGCGGCGTCCGCTCGCTGGCGGCGTAGCTAGCGCAGCGACGTGAAGAGCGCGTCGTAGCGCTCGACCATGCGCTCGCGCGAGAACGACTCGCGGGCCCGCGAATGCGCACTCGCGCCGAGCGCGGGGAGGAGCGCCGGGTCGGCGGCCCAGGTGGCCAGCACACCGGCCGCCGCCTGCGCGTCGCGCGCGGGCACGAGCTCGCCCGTGATGCCCGGAGCGACGAGGTCGCGGATCCCGCCGACGCTCGTCGCGAGCACCGGCAGGCCCGCGGCCATCGCCTCGAGGATCGAGTACGGCAGGCCCTCCCAGTCGCTGATCAGCGCGAAGGCGTCGCAGTCGGCGAGCTGCGCCGGTACGTCGTCGCGGTTGCCGAGCAGCGTCACCCGGTGCGCGAGGCCGAGCTCGTCGCGCCTCGCCTCGATCTGCGCGCGGTCGGGGCCGTCGCCGAAGATGCGCAGCTCCCAGCCGTCGCACCCGGGTCGCGTGAGCGCCTCGAGCAGCGTGATCAGATCCTTCGGCGGCGCGAGCCGTGCCGTGCAGCCGAGCACGAGGCGGTCGCCCGCGGGCCGGCGCGGGGGCAGGTCGTGCGGCGCGTCGACGCCGTTGTGGATCACCTGGAGGCTGCCGCGTGGCGAGATGCCGCGCTCGCGCGCGAGCGCGAGGTCGTGGCTCGAGACGCAGACGACGGCATCGCTGAGCGGTGCGACGGCGCGCTCCGCAGCGGCGTAGACGGCGCCGGCCGTGCCGCCGCGGCCCGAGAACGCCCAGCCGTGCGCCGTGAAGACCGTCTTCACGCCGGTGCGCGCGACGGCGAGGCGCCCGAGCACGCCGGCCTTCGACGAGTTGATCTGGACGACGTCGGGCCGCAGCTCCCTCGCCAGCGAGCGCAGCTCGCGGATCGCAGCCGCGTCGTGGTACGGGTGGGGGTCGCGGACGAGGTGATGGACGTGGCGGAACGGCACGTCGAGCGCGGCGCAGGCGTCGACGAGCGCGCCCTCCGGCCCGTGCGCGGCGACGGTGATCTCGTAGCGGTCCCGCAGCCCGGCGACGAGCGTGGACGCGAAGGTCTGCGCGCCGCCCGCCTCCGCGAGCGTCACGACGACGAGCAGGCGCGGCGTCACGCCGCGAGCTGCTCGCCGCAGCGCCGGCGGCGTCCCGGCGGCGGCGTGTCGGTGGCGCCGTTGAGGCGCGCGCGGAAGAGCCAGGGCGCGTCGGAGCGCTCGACGATCGTGCGCCGCAGCTGGCCGTGGTCGAAGGGAGCGTGGTTGGCGCCGAACTCGCACGTCACCGCGGCCCGGAAGCCGCACTCGCGCACGAGCTCGACCTCGCGCGCGGAGTAGTAGCCGCCCGGGTAGCAGAAGATCCTCGCCTCGCGCCCGAGCTCGCGCTCGACGATCGTCTTCGAGCCTGCGATCTCGGCGCGCGCGGCCTCGCGCGTCAGCGACGTGAGCACGGGGTGCGTGATCGTGTGCGGCTCGAAGCGCGCGAGGCCTGCGGCCTCCTCGGCGCGCAGCTCGTCCCAGCCGGCGAGCGGAGGCGTCTCGCCGTCGGGGTACCACGAGAATCCGACGACGCCGCTCATCGCGTCAGGCACGACGAACGTGACGCTCGGGAAGCCGTGCTCGCGCAGCACGGGCAGGCCGT
>DASXXY010000355.1:0-8257 GCA_036502805.1 Gaiellales bacterium
CACTGCTACCGCATGCTCGGCTCGTTGCACGACGCGGAGGACGCGCTCCAGGACGTGCTCCTGCGGGCCTGGAAGGGCATCGCGCGCTTCGAGGCGCGCAGCTCGCTGCGCGGGTGGCTGTTCCGCATCGCGACCAATGCCTGCCTGAGCGCGATCGAGCGCCGGCCGCCGCGCGTGCTGCCGCTCACCTACGGCCCCGACGCGGATCCGCGCACGTTCGGCGAGGCGCCACCGCTCGTCGAGACCGTGTGGATCGAGCCCTATCCCGACGAGCAGCTCGGGCTCGCCACGGGCCTCGCGGGGCCGGCCGCGCGCTACGAGCAGCGCGAGAGCGTCGAGCTCGCCTTCGTGGCCGCGCTCCAGCTGCTGCCGGCGCGGCAGCGCGCCGTGCTGATCATGCGTGAGGTGCTGGGCTTCACGGCGCGCGAGGTGGCGGACGCGCTCGAGACCAGCCTGGCAGCCGTCAACAGCTCGCTGCAGCGGGCGCGCCGGACGGTCGAGGAGCAGCTGCCCGAGCAGAGCCAGCAGGAGGCCGCGCGGGCGCTCGGCGACGAGGCCCTGCGGGCGCTCGTGGCGAGCTACATGGACGCCCTGGAGCGCAGCGACATCCCCGCCGTCGTCGCGCTCCTGACGGACGATGCGACGTGGTCGATGCCGCCCTGGGCCGACTGGTACCGCGGTCTGGCGTCGATCCGCGGCTTCCTCGGCGCCCACGCCCTCAACGACCTCGACTGGCGGCATGTGCCGACGCACGCCAACGGCCAGCCGGCGGTCGGGTGCTATCTACGCAGCGACGACGGCACGCACCACGTCCTGACGGTGATCGACGTGCTGACCCTGCGGGATTCCCGCATCGCCGCCGTGACGGCCTTCCTGGACCCCGCGATCCTGCCGCGCTTCGGCCTCCCGGCGACGCTCCCGCCGCGCATGCCCTGCGAACGCGACGGCTGAGGGCTCTGGCCCCGCCAGGCAGGCCACGCGCCTCGGCGGGCGCTTCAGCCGGCGAGGCGGCGGGTGAGCGTCACCCGCGTGCCACCCGCGGCGTGCTCGAAGTGCGCATCCGTCATCAGGGCGCGCATGATCTGGATCCCGCGGCCGCGCTCGGGATCGGGCGTGGGGGTGCGCCATGCCCCGTGGTCCTCGATCGTGATCACGAGCTCGCCGCCGGCGTGCTCGAGCAGCAGGCGGATCGTGCCGCTGCCGCCCTGGTAGCCGTGCTCGATGGCGTTGTTGCAGGCCTCGCTGACGGAGAGGACCGCGTCGTCGCGCTCGTCGGCCGTGAGGCCGCGCAGCTCCAGCCACCCGCGCAGGCGCCGGCGCAGGCCGGCGAGCGCTGCCGGATCGCTCGGGATCTCGATGTCCATGCGCTCGGGGACGCCGGCCAGGCGGACGATCAGGAGCGCGACGTCGTCGCCCGAGTCGACGCGGCCGGCGACGTCGTGGATGATGCGCGCGCCGAGCGCCTCGGGCGCGAGGCTGCTCGACGCCGCCAGCACGTCCGCCAGCAGGTCGATGCCGACGTCGATGCTCCAGCCGCGGTGCTCGATCAACCCGTCGGTGTAGGCGACCAGGGTGGAGTCGGTGGCGACCGCGACCTCGGCCTCGTGGATCGCGTCGGCGTCGGCGAATCCGAGCGGCGGCGCGCCGGCGCGGTCGAGGCGGATCGCGGCCGCGCCCGAGCCGTCGATGACGAGCGAGGGCGGGTGGCCCGCGGACGCGTAGGTCAGCTCCTGGGTGTACGGGTCGAGCGTGAGGCACACGGCGGTCGCCATCTCCTCGCCGCTGACGTGGCGCCGCATGCGCCGCAGGAGCTCCGCGGGCGAGACGTGGTCGTAGGCGTAGGCGCGGAACGCGTGGCGCATCTGGCCCATCAGCACGGCGGCGATGATGCCGCGCCCGGCGACGTCGCCGACCGAGATGTGGACGATGCCGTCGGCGCGGCGGACGACGTCGTACCAGTCGCCCCCGACCTCCATCCCCGCGCTGCCCGCCTGGTAGCGAGCGAGCAGCTCGACGCCGTCGATCGCGGGCAGATCCTGCGCCAGCAGGCTGCGCTGGAGGTTGATCGCGACGGTGTGCTCGTGCTCGAAGCTGCGTGCGCGGTCGAGCGCGAGCGCCGTCTCCTCGGCGTACCAGGCGACGTGCGCGCGCTCGTTCGCGTCGAGCGTGCGCTCGCCGGCGAAGACCAGGCAGAGCGCGCCGATCGCGCGTCCCGATCCCGACCTCAGCGGCTCGCAGTGCAGCGCGTGGACGCTGCCGCGCACCGCGGCGTGCAGCTCGGGCAGCTCGTTGCGGAGGTGCTCCGCGTCCACGACCGCAAACGGCGTGCCCGACTCGTAGGCGCGCGTCGCCGCCACGATCAGCTCGCTCACGAGCGCGCTCGCCGGACCCGAGCCCTCCGTCGCGACGAGCTCGAGGCCGAGGCGGTCATCCGGCTCGAGCGCGACCACGGCGAGCGCGTCGGGAAACGCGGTCGCGAGGCCGACGGCGAGGCCGCGAGCGACCTCGGTCGCGTACGACGCTGCGCCGAGCGCGTGCGCGAGATCGTCGCGCTGCCGCGCGCGGGTGCCCTGGCTCTCGGCATCGCGGCGCGCGCGCACGAGCAGCCAGCCGATGAGGAAGAAGACGACGGACGCGACGGCGGCGATCAGCGCGAGCTCGAGTACGAGACCGCGGCGCGCCGCGGCGAAGATCGACGAGCGCGAGCGGTCGATGACGATCGTCCAGCCGGGCACCGTCGCCGTCGCGAACGCGACGACGTGGTCATGACCGCCGTCGAGCCCGCGCACGCCCGAGGCGAGGCCGATCTGGTCGTGCTGGAGCCGTGCGACGAGCGCGGAGTTGCGAGGGTGCTCGAACCCCGTCAGCAGCTCGTTGCCGCTGCGATCGAGCACCGCGTAGCCGTTGAAGCCGAGCCCGAGCCCACCGCCCCGAACGTCGAATCCGTCGATCGGCAGCACGCCGGCGAGCACGCCCGAGATGCGGCCGTGGAGGTCGTGCGTCGGCACGGCCATGATGATGACCTTCTTGTGCGTCCCGCGAGCGGTCACGCCCTCGCTGACGAACGACGCGCCCGTCGTCATCACGTGCCGGAAGTAGGAGCGGTCGGACACGGACAGCCTGCGCGCCGGCACGCCGTTCGTCGAGACGCGCAGGACGCCCCGGGTGTCGGCCCAGCCGAGCCCGCCGGCGAAGGGCGCTGCGACGCGGCGGAGGTACTCGGTCATCGCGCCCTGGTCGAGGGCGCGCACGGACGGCGACTGCGCGATCGACTCGAGCGTCGTCACCTGCCCGCTGAAGTACTCGTCGAAGATGCCCGCCGTGAGCAGCACGCGGGTGCGCGCGTTGTTGACCTCGTTCGTGCGCGCGTCGTCGTACTGCCGCCACGCGAGCGCGCCGGCGACGCACACGAAGAGGATCCCGGCGACGAGCGCGCCGAGCAGCAGGCGACGCCGGAACGGGATGCTGCCGCCGAACGCGACCTCGAGCGCGGGCGGAGCGGGCAGCGCTGGGAGCGTCTCGGACTGCACGGCGGGCTAGCGGGGCCTGGCCCAGGTCGTCGCGCTGGCGCCGGCGGCGCGGAACGTGATGCGCAGCGCCGAGCGTGCGCGCCGCAGGAGCCCGAGGGAGGCCCAGCCGTCGCGGCCCGTGATCAGGCGGAAGCTCGTCGCGCCCGCGCGTAGCGTGACCCTGACGTTCGCGACGGGCTTGCCGGCACGGGTGGCGCGGACGCGCAGCGCCATGCGGCGGCCCGGCGAGAAGCGCACCGTGGGAGCCGCGGCGAGCCGCAGCGCCGCGCCGCCGGAGGCCGGCGTGCCCGTGCCGCTGCCGCTCGCAGCGCCCGTGCCCGGAGACGGATCGGCGCCGCCGCCGCTGCCGGTCGGGTCGGCCGATCCCCCGCCGCCCGTCGCACCGCCGCCGGCCGCCGAGCTCGCAGTCGCCGTCAGGCCGATGTCGTCGTAGGACACGCGGATGTTGCTGAGGAGCGCTGCGGCCGAGAGGTTCGTCGTCACGAGCAGGCGGTAGCTGTGACCCTGGCGCAGGAGCGACGGGTCGATCGCCACCGAGCGGCTGGCGAACGAGCCGTCGGCTGCGGTGAGCGTCTCGCTCGCGACGACGGTCGTCGTCGAGGTCGTCTGGTCGCGCACCTGCACGCGCACGGTCGTCGAGCCGCCGACCGCCAGCAGGCCGGCGATCGCCGCCTTGCGGGCGAACGTGATCACGGCGCTGTCGGGCGTCGCCGAGGTCCACGTGAAGCCGGGGGAGGTCCAGGTGCTCGTCCCCGAGGCGAGGCCGCCGAGCAGGCCTGCGAGCGTCGAGTACGCGATCGTGGCCGAGCCCGGCGTGCTCGCACCGGCGCCGCCGTCGACGGAGTTCGTGACGGTGCAGAGCGGCGCGCACGCCGAGGTCGACGTCCAGCCGCCGTCGCCGCTCGCGAACGAGCCGTTGAGCGCCGCGACGTCGATCTGCGTGGCCTGCGCGACGGCAGGCGCGAGCGCGGTCGCGGCGAAGGCTGCGACGAGGACGAGGTGTCGGATGCGGGTGGGTGCGCGCATGTCGGTGACCCCGGTTCGCGGGAGCCGGTCACATCTCACTCGGTCGCGGCACGGATCTCCTCCCTCAACTGGTTCAATTGCACGATGCCGCGGCACTCGCTCAAGCGCGCGTTCGTGACCGGCGGAACGTCCGGAATCGGCGAGGCCGTCGTCGTCAGGCTGGCCTCCGAGGGCGCGCACGTCGTATTCACGGGACGGGACGCCCAGCGCGGCGAGCGCGTGAGCACGGCGACGGGCGCGGCGTTCGTGCGCGCCGATGCGCTCGAGCCGGCCGCGGTGATCGCATCGGTCGGCGAGGCGGCGGCGCGCCTCGGCGGCATCGACATCGCCGTGCTCAACGCGGGCGTGCTCTGCGAGGCCACGCTCTCGGACACGACCGACGAGCAGTGGGACACGGTCATCGCGACGAATCTCACGGCGCCGTTCCGCTATGCGCGGGAGCTCCTGCCGCTGCTCGCGGCGAGCGGCGGGGCGCTCGTGCTCGTGGCGTCGGACGCCGGCGTCTGGAGTGAGACCCCGATCGGCGCGTACTCCGTCTCGAAGCGCGCGGCGATCATGCTCGCGCGCATGCTGGCCGTCGAGGCGGGGCCGCTCGGCGTGCGCGTCAACGCGGTCTGCCCGGGGGACACCGAGCCGGGCATGGTCACGACCGTCGGCGGCCGCGAGTCGCTGCCGGACACCTCGGAGTGGACGCGCCCGCCGCTCGGCCGGCTCGTGCACGCGCGCGACGTCGCGTCCGCCGTGTCGTTCCTCGCGAGCGACGAGGCGCGTGTGATCACGGGCGTCGACCTGCTCGTGGACGGCGGCATGCGCGCCGCGCTGCGCGCCAACACCGTCGCCGCCGAGGCAGCGCGGTGAGCCGCACGGCGCTCGTCACCGGCGGCACCGGGGGCATCGGCTCGGCGGTCGTGCGGCGCCTGCGCGCCGCCGGCCGCGACGTCGTCTTCTGCGGCCGCGACGCCGCACGCGGCGCCGCGCTCGAGCGCGCCACGGGTGCCGTGTTCTACCAGGCCGACGCGGCCGATCGCAGCGCGTGTGACGCCTCGGTCGCGTTCGCGCTCGAGCGGCTCGGAGCGGTCGACCTGCTCGTCGCGAACGCCGGGATCCTCGTCGCCGGGCCGCTCGCGGCGACGACCGACGAGCAGTTCGACCGGCTCGTCGAGATCAACCTGACCGCGGCCTTCCGCTACGGGCGCGCGCTCTTCGCGGCGATGCGGGCCCAGGGCGGCGGGTCGATCGCGATGATCGCATCCGACTCTGCGATCCGCGGCTCGCACCGCATCCCGGCCTACTCGGCCGTCAAGGCGGGCGTCGTCGCGATCGCCGAGCTGCTGGGCGCCGAGGGCGCCCCGCACGGCATCCGCGCGAACGCGATCTGCCCCGGCAACACGCTGCCCGGGATGGCCGGCGACGACCCGACGGGCTGGCGGCCGACGGCGAGCGGCGCGTTCGCGACGGCCGACGACGTGGCCGCCGCGGTGGCGTTCCTGGCCTCCCCGGAGGCCGCGCACATCAACGGGGCGACGCTCCGCATCGACGGCGCGACCGGCGCCGCGCTGCAGTCCGCGACGCGCAGCTGAGCCGGGCGCACGCGGCGCGGGGCGGTCAGCGGTCGACGAGCGCGAGGATGCCGACCGCGACGAGCGCGACGATCACCGCGACGCCGAGCGCGATGCGGAGGTCACCGCGCAGGCCGCTGCCGCCGGCCTCGTGCGCGTTCGCCTGGGCTTCGAAGCCCGTGATCACGAGCGCTGCGGCCGAGGGCGCGATGACGGCCACGCCCACGCACACGGCGACGATGCGCGCGAGATCGCCGAGCGGGACGTAGGTCTGGAAGCTCGCGACGATCACGCGCCGGCTCCGACCGCCGCCAGCGCAGGCGTGGGAGGCTCGAGGATGTTGCTGGACGTGACGTGCTCGGTGCGGCGCGCCAGCAGCACGAGGCCGCCCGCGATCGCGAGCGCCACGGCGCCGACCGCGATCACGCCCGCCGTGTCGTTGGGGCACACCTGCACGCCCTCGTGCGCGAGCGCGCCCATCAGCCCCGCGGCGGGCAGCGTCAGCAGCCATGCGACGACCATGTTGCGCACGACGTTCCAATGCACGACGCCGGCCGCCTTGCCGATGCCGGAGCCCATGATGCCGCCCGAGACGACCTGCGTCGTCGAGAGCGAGAAGCCGAAGTAGGACGACGCGAGGATCGTCGTCGACGAGGCGGACTCGGCCGAGAAGCCCTGCGCGGGCTCGATCTCGGTGACGCGCGTGCCGAGCGTCTTGATCACGCGCCAGCCGCCCGAGAACGTGCCCGCTCCGATCGCCGCGGCGCACGCGAGCTTGACCCAGAACGGGATCGCATCGTCGCCGCCAAGGCGACCGCCGGCCACGAGCGTGAGCGTGACGACCCCCATCGTCTTCTGCGCGTCGTTCGTGCCGTGCGCGAGCGCGACGAGCGAGCTCGTCCCGATCTGGCCGAGGCGGAAGCCGCGTCCCGCGTGCTCGCCGGGGACGTTGCGCGTGAGGCCGAGCGAGATGCGCGTCGCGAGATAGGCGACGGCGCCGCAGATCACGGGCGCGAGCAGCGCCGGCACGATGACCTTCGCGAGGATGCCGCTCCAGACGACGCCGTGGGTGCCGACGGCGGCGAGCATGGCGCCGAGCACGCCGCCGATCAGGGCGTGCGACGAGGAGGACGGGACGCTGAAGTACCACGTGACGAGGTTCCAGACGATCGCTCCGACGAGCCCGGCGAACACGATCGGCACGGTCACGAGGTTCTGCTCGACGATGCCCGAGGCGATCGTCGCCGCGACGGAGACGGAGATGAACGCCCCGGCGAAGTTGAGCAGCGCGGCCAGCGAGACGGCCAGGCGCGGCGTCAGCGCGCGCGTCGCGATGGTCGTCGCCATCGCGTTGGCCGTGTCATGGAAGCCGTTCGTGTAATCGAACAGCAGCGCCGTACCGACAACGATCACGATCAGCGCGAGCGAGGAGTGCACGCCGCCGTTGTAGCAGCGTCACCGGCGGGACTGCGCGGGTGGCGCGCTAGGCGCTGGGGGGAGTCTTGGGTGGCCGCGGCTTCGGCTGCGGGCGCGACGAGCGCGCCGGGCCGGTCGCCCGCGTCGCCTTGACCGTCTCGGACGGCGTGTCGCCGCGCACGGCGTTGTCGACCGTGTTGCGCACGATCGTGCGCGGATTGGCCGAGCGCAGCGTGTCGGCGACCTCGACGAGCGGGTTGTCGTCGCCCATGGCGCCGGCGAACTCGTCCTTGAACTTGGCGACGCCCTCCTTCGTCTCGCGGGCGTGCTTGCCCGCAGAGCGCGCGATCTTCGGCAGCTGCGAGGAGCCGAAGACGAGCAGGATGATGACGGCGAGGACGAGCAGGTGGATCGGATTCTCGAGTCCCATGCGCCGAGTGTATCTCGCACGCGGCGGGCGCCGTGTGTTTTTCTCTATGCTCCGGCCCGGATGCGAACCGCCGCCGATCGCACGCTGGAACTGCTCGCGGCGCAGGTGGGCCGCCCGCTGAGCGACGTGGAGACGCCCGTCGCCGTCGTCGACCTCGATCGCCTCGAGGCCAACCTCTCCGACCTGCAGCGTTACGCGCACGGCCACGGCATCGCGCTCTGGCCGCACACGAAGACGCACAAGTCGCCGGAGATCGGGTTGCGACAGCTCGAGCTCGGCGCCCGCGGCCTCACGGT
>DASXXY010000356.1:0-3306 GCA_036502805.1 Gaiellales bacterium
TGGATCGACTGCGACGTGCTGCAGGCCGACGGCGGCACGCGCTGCGCATCGATCTGCGGCGGCTACGTGGCGCTGCACCGCGCGCTCAGCGGGCTCGTCGACAGCGGCGTGCTCCCCGAGCTGCCGCTGACGGCCGGCGTGGCCGCGGTCTCGTGCGGGATCGTCGCGGGCGAGGCCGTGCTCGACCTCGACTACAAGGAGGACTCGACCGCCGAGGTCGACCTCAACGTCGTCATGACGAGCGGCGGGCGCCTCGTCGAGGTGCAGGGCACCGCCGAGGGCCAGCCGTTCGATCGCGCCCAGCTCGACCGTCTGCTGGAGCTCGGGGCGCACGGCATGCAGCGCATCGAGGCGGCCCAGCTGCAGGCGGTCGCCGCACCCCGATGAGCCGGTTGCGCGCCGTGCTCGCAACGGGGAACGCCGGCAAGGCCGCCGAGCTGTCGCGCCTGCTCGGCGCCGACGTCGAGGCGCAGCCGCTGGAGGTCGTGGAGGACGAGGACAGCTACGCGGGCAATGCGCTCCTGAAGGCGCGAGCCGCAGCCGCGGTCGCCGGCGGGCGCATCGGGCTCGGCGACGACTCGGGCATCGAGGTCGCCGCGCTGAACGGCGAGCCGGGCCTGCGCTCGGCGCGCTGGACGGGGCCGGGCGACGCCGATCGCAACGCGGCGCTGCTGGTGCGCCTCGACGGCCGCTCCGATCGCTCCGCGGCCTTCGTCTGCGTGCTCGCCGCCGTGCTGCCCGACGGCCGCGAGATCGTCGCCGAGGGCCGCGTCGAGGGCGACCTCGCCGCCGCGCCGAGGGGCGAGGGCGGCTTCGGCTACGACCCGCTCTTCGTGCCGCGCGGCGACACGCGCACCGTGGCCGAGCTCTCGGCCGCCGAGAAGGACGAGGTCTCGCACCGCGGCCGCGCCGCTCGCGCGCTCGTGCGCGCCCTGCACGAGGCCGGCGCCGCGTGAGCCTCGCGGCGCTGCTCCTGCCGTTCGTCGTCGCGCTGCCGCCCGGCGCCGTGGCTCCGCCGCCCGGCTCCGTGCCCGCCGCGGCCCGCGTCACGGTGCTCGACCGCGAGCTCGGGCTCGTCGCCGTGCGGCTGCCGAGACGCGGCGTCGCGGCCACGCTCCGGCGCCTGCGCGCGGCGCCCGGCGTGCGCTACGTCGAGCGCGACGTGCAGGTGCAGCTCGCCGCCGGGGGCGCGGGCTGCGAGCAGCTCAGCGAAGGCGCCGCCGCGGACGCCCATTGGCGCCCGCGGATCGACCTCGCGAAGCGCTCGGCCGCCGGCATGCTGATCGGCATCGCCGACTCCGGCGTCGACGACGACCGCCTCGCGCCGCGCGAGGCGCCGTCCCTCTTCGCGGGCAAGGCCGGAGCGACGACGCAGGACGGCTCCGGCCACGGCACGGCGGTCGCGAGCATGCTCGTCGCGAACCGGCCCGATGTCGGCATCGTGGGGCTCGTGCCCGACGCGACGCTGCTCTCGGCGCGCATCGTGCGGCCGGACGCCTGCAACTCGAAGGTGCTCGCCAACGGCCTGATCACGGCGCTCGGCTGGCTGCGACGGGAGGGCGCGCAGGTCGTCAACGTCTCGGCCACCTCGCCGCCCTCGCGCGCGCTCGTCGACTCCCTGCGCGCGCTCGAGCTCTCGGGCGCGCTCGTCGTCGCGGCCGTCGGCAACGGCGGCCACATCACCGCGCGCGACCTCTTCCCGGCCTCGCAGCCGGGCGTGCTCGGCGTCGGGGCGCTCGCGCCGTCGTCCCCCACGAAGGTCTGGTCGGGCTCCACGAGCGGCCCCCAGGTCGATCTCGTCGCGCCCGCGGCCGGCATCAAGGTGATCTCGAGCAAGCCCACCTCGGAGTTCGTCTACACGCCCTCCGGCACCTCGTTCGCGACGCCGCTCGTGACGGCCGCGGCCGCGATGGTGTGGGCCACGCACCGCGACTGGAACGCCGCCGAGGTGGAGAACGCGCTCGTGCGCAGCGCGACGCCCCTGCCCGGCGGCCACGCGCCCAGCCGCAGCTGGGGCTCCGGGCGCCTGAACGTCTCGCTCGCGCTGCGCACCGCGCGCATGCCCGATCCCCACGAGCCGAACGACTGGGGCGCCGCGGCCGTCGCCCAGCGCCCGCTGCGCTCGGGCGCCGTGGTCGTCGCGAGCCTCGGCTACGCCGGCGATGCCGTCGACGCCTATCCGGTCGTCGTCCCCGCAGGCACGAAGCTGCGCGCCGTGCTGCGGCACGGAGGCACGGGGCTGACGATGCGGGTGCTGCCGTTCCACGCCGGCGACGCGGCGATCGCGGCCGTCGCCGGTGCGCGCTCGCGCGGGACGTCGGCGACGGTGCCGCCCGGCCGGCACCTGCTCGTCGTCGCGCGCAGCGCGGGCGCCGGGCCGTACACGCTCGCGCTGACGCGCCGCTAGGGCGACTGCGGGGACTGCGGCGTGACGCTCGCCGTCGCGCCGGCGGGCGAGGCCACGGCGGCGATCGGCGCGACGGCGACGGCCGCGACGCCTGCGGTGCGCCCGCGGGCCGTCCACCACGTCACGGCACCGCCGATCAGGACGACGTTGCCCATCAGGTAGAGCCACACGAGCAGCACGAGCGCGCCGCCGAAGATCTTCAGCGCCGGCAGGCCGCTCACCGAGCGCACGTAGAGCGGCAGCGACTCGAACGTCAGCTGCAGGAGCACGGTGCCGATCAGGGCGCCGGGCAGCACCTGCCGCGTGCGCAGCTCGGTGTTCGGGAGCGTGCGGTAGATCAGCAGCAGGAAGGCGAACGTCGTCAGCGTGCTGATCGCGAGGCCGCCGCCGATGCGCCAGGCGGCATAGTCGGAGAGACCGGGAGCGATCTGCGACAACGCGGTCTGGCTCGTGACGACGACCGCGAGGCCCGCCAGCAACCCGATCAGCGCCGTGCCGAAGAGGCCGAGCACGACGAGCTTCTGATGCAGGAAGCCGCGGTTCGGCAGGCCGTAGATCACGTTCAGGCCGGACTCCAGCGCCGAGAGGAAGCCGAGCGACGACCACAGCAGTCCGACGCCGCCGATCACGCCGATCTGGACGGCGTTCGACTCGATGCTGTGCACGAAGCGCGCGAGGTCCTGCGCAGAGGTCGCGGGCAGCACGTGGCTGAGGTCGCGCAGGAACGCCGAGGTCTCCTCGGGGCGCCCGATCGCGCTCACGAGCGAGGCCGAGAGGAACACGAACGGGAAGAGCGAGAGCAGCGCGTAGTAGGCGAGCATGGCCGCCAGATGCGGGCCGCGCGAGCCGAAGTAGCGATGCAGGATCGCCGACACGGCGCGCACGGGGCGCAGGCCGAG
>DASXXY010000357.1:0-6747 GCA_036502805.1 Gaiellales bacterium
CGTCAACCACGTCCATTTCAAGGACGTCGACCTCGACCTGCTCGCGCAGCTCCACCGCGAGGGCCGGGGACTCGAGGAGGCCTGGGCGGCCGGCGTCTTCTGCGCGCTCGGCACGGGCGGCGCGCACGTCGACGAGTGCCTGCAGGAGCTGCTCGGGATCGGCTACGACGGCTGGATCGTCGTCGAGCAGGACCGCGTGCTCGCCCCCGGCGAACCGTTCGAGCCGATGCTCGCCGCGGCGAAGCACAACCGCGCGTGGCTGCGCGAGCGCGGCGTCTGAGACTCGCACGGACTCGCACGGAGCGGGTCTGAAACCGATCGTGCACGCGGGTGCCACGTGGTGGGCTCGCGCTTTGGGGCGTGCACGATCGGGGTCTGCCCCGCTCCGTGCCGGAGCGGGGGCGCGTCGGGCGGCGGTGACCGTCCGGGCAGAGCGCGTGGAGGGTGGATCCGGTGGTGTCGCAGCACGGATGGGGTCAGACCCCGATCGTGCACGCCTGCGCGTTGGCGGCAGTCAGGTGGGGTCGCGTGCACGATCGGTTGCAGACCCCATCCATGCGAGCGCCGCGCCGCGCTACAGCGCGATCGGCGCGCCGGTGCGGCGCGACTCGCGCAGGGCCAGCGCTGCCCGCAGCGCCGCTGCCGCGTCCGAGGGGCGTGCGGCATCGGGCACCGGGCCGCCGGCCATGGCGGCGGCGAGCGCGTCGATCTGGCGGGCGAGGGCGTCCAGGAGCACATCGTCGACGGGCGGCAGCACCTCGCGCATGCCGTCCTCCTGGCGCACGAGCAGGGCGCCCGCGCCGTGCGCCTCGCAGATCAGCGAGCCGCGCTCGCCGACGATCTCGCTGCGCACGATGTCGGCGTGGGCCGCGGTGCGCGCGAGGTCGAGCGTGACGGGCTGGCCGGCGGCGAGCACGAGCATGCCGGCGAGCGACTCGACATCGCCGACCTCGCCGATCGCCGGCCCGGTCGGCGCGCCGCGCGCGAAGGCCTCGACGATCGGCGATCCGCACAGCCAGGCCGCGAGATCGCACTCGTGCACGCCGCAGTCGACCTCGATGCCGCCGCTGACGGCCGGATCGCAGAATGCGGCGGGCGGCGGCTCGGCGTCCCACTGGGCGAGCCGCAGCATGCGCGGCTCGCCGATCGCGCCCTCGGCGAGCAGCCGGCGCGCCTCGCGGTAGGGCCACGCGTGGCGGCGCCAGAAGCCGACGTGCAGGGCGAGGCCGCGGTGGTCGGCCTCGGCTGCGAGGCGCTGATCCGTCTGCGGGTCGAACGTCAGCGGCTTCTCGCACAGCACGTGCTTGCCCGCGGCCAGCGCGGCGGCGATCAGCTGTTCGTGGAGCGGCGTGGGCGCCGCGATCAGGACGGCGTGGATGCCGTCGCGCTCGAGCGTCTGCGCGATGTCGGCGTCGACCGGCACGCCCGCCTGCGCGCCGAGCGCCGCTGCCGCGGGGGAGGGGTCGCAGATCGCCTCCAGCTGCACGCGCCGGGCGCGCTGGAGGGCGCGCAGGTGGGTCGCTCCCATGCGCCCGGCGCCCACGAGCGCGAGGCCCGTCATGCGCGCCACGACGTGCGCATGCAGCGAGCGGTGCGGTGTTCCCGGATCATCGGCCGCAGATCTTCGCAGACGCGACGCGGGCACGGCCGGGCGAGCCGCTCCGTCGCACCGCGACCCTCTGCCGTCGCCGACGGGCTATCGTAGGCCGCGGATTGCAACGTTCCAGGGAGGACTCGTGGGTAACGACAGGGCGCGCCTGCGCATCGGGCTGATCGGGGCCGGGCTCGTGGGCCAGGCCGCGCACGCGCACTTCCTCTGGGACGAGCGCGAGCGCTTCGACTTCGTCGCGCTCGCCGATCCGTCCGCGGCGGTGCGCGCCGCGGTGGGCGATCGCTACGCCATTCCCGAGCGGCACGCGGCGCTCGAGGATCTCCTGCCGCTCGGCCTCGACGCGGTCGTCATCGGCGTGCCCGACGCGTTCCACGCCGACGTCGCCTGCCAGGCGCTCGCGGCGGGCCTGCACGTGCTCTGCGAGAAGCCCCTGGCGCTCTCCGTCGCGGAGTGCGACCGCATCGCGGCCGCCCGCGACGCGTCGGGCCGCGTGCTGCAGGTCGGCACCATGAAGCGTTTCGACCCTGCCTACCTGCGCCTGCTCGAGCTGTTGCCGCAGCGCGCCGCGGACGTCCGCTACCTCTCGATCGAGGTGCGCGACCCCGATCAGGGCCCGTTCGTCGGCCACCTGCCGATGACGGCCGCCTCCGATCTTGCCCCCGAGCTCGGCACGGAGCTGCGAGCGCGCATGGCGAGCCGCATCCGGGACGCTGCGGGCGGCGATCCACCGGCCGGCGCCGCGCGCGCGTTCGAGGCCTACCTCTCGTCGCTCGTGCACGACGTGAGCCTGCTCCAGGGCGTCCTCGAGCGGCTCGGCGAGCCGTGGTGCGAGCGCGCCGACGACGGCGCGTTCTGGGACGAGGGCCGCGCGGTCTCGCTCTCGGCCGCGTTGCCCGGTGGCGGGCGGGCACACCTGATGCACCACAACCTGCCCGGCGTGAACGACTACAGCGAGCGCATGACGCTGCACTGCAGCGACCGCGTGCTCGAGCTGACGTTCCCGTCGCCCTACCTGCGCCACGAGCCGACGCGGCTCGTCGAGCACCGCTCGGACGGCGCGATCGGTCTGCGCAGCAGCGAGCACCACGTCTCCTACGAGGAGGCGTTCCGGGAGGAGCTGCGGGCGTTCGCGGAGGCCTGTGCGGGGCGTGCGCCGGTCGTCACGCCGGTCGAGGCGGGACGCGCCGACGTGGCGCTGCTGCTCGACGCCTACCGGCATGCGCTGGCACGCGCCGCAGCCGCGACCCCTTGACAAGCGGCCGGCCGGGCGCTTCAATCGGCGCCTTGTTGGATCGTTCCAGAGAGAGACGGAGTCGCCCGCTGTGAGAGTCGGCCTGTTCACCGACGGCCTCGCCCACCTGAGCCGGCTCGAGGTCCTGCAGTGGTGCGCCGAGCGGAACATCCTCGACCTCGAGATGGGCGTCGGCACGTGGTCGCCGCGCCCGCACCTCGAGCTCGGCCGCCTGCTCGCCGAGCCCGCCGAGCGCGACCGCCTGCAGGGCGAGCTGCGCGAGCACGGGCAGCGCCTCGCGTGCGTCAACGCGGCCGGCAACGCGCTGCACCCGGCGCCCGCGGCACGCGCCGAGGCGCAGTCCTCGATCCGCGGCGCGATCGAGCTCGCCGCCCTGCTCGGCGTCGAGACGGTCGTGACGATGAGCGGCTGCCCGGGCGGCCGCGGCGACGGCGACACCGGCGTGTTCGCGGTCTCGTGGCTGTGCTGCGACGACGAGCCGCTGTGGGAGTGGCAGTTCCGCGAGCGCGTCGTGCCGTACTGGCGCGAGCTGTCGCAGTGGGCCGACCAGGCGGCGCCGGGCGTCAGGATCTGCCTCGAGCTGCACCCCGGCCTGACGATCTTCGGGGCCGAGAGCTTCGCGCGCCTGCGCGCCGAGGTGGGGCCGAACATCGGCATCAACCTCGACCCGAGCCACTTCTGGTGGCAGGGCGTCGATCCGCAGGCGATCATCGAGCAGCACGGCGACGCGATCGGGTTCGCGCACGGCAAGGACACCCGGCTCTACCCCGAGCGGATCCGCGTCCACGGCCTGCTCGACGCGCGCTTCCCGATCGATCCGGACAGCGCCTCCTGGCACTTCGCGGCGGTCGGCGGCGGACGGCCGCTGGGCGAGTGGGGGATCCTGCTGCAGGCGCTGCGCGCGAGCGGCTACGACGACGTCGTCTCGATCGAGCACGAGGACCCGACGCTCACGCCGGAGGCCTCGATCGAGGCCTCCGCGGCGGCGCTGCGGGAGGCGCTCTCGTGGCGGTGACGCTGAACGACGTCGCGCGCAGGGCCGGCGTCTCGAAGTCGACCGTCTCGAACGTCGTGCGCGGCGCCATCCCGGTCGCGGCGCCCACGCGCTCGCGCGTCGAGGCGGCGATCTCGGAGCTCGGCTACCGGCCGAACGAGGTCGCGCGTGCGCTCAAGCAGCAGTCCACGCGCACGCTCGGCCTCGTCATCACCGACACCGTCAACCCGTTCCCCGCGACGCTCGCGCAGGCGGTCGTGCGCCGTGCGCGGCGCGACGGCTACGCCGTGCTGATCGCCGACACGGACGGCGACCCCGAGATCGAGCAGGCGCAGTGCCGCGCGCTCGCCGCACGGCGCGTCGACGGCGTCATCTTCGCGTCCATCGCGGAGCACTCGACGACGCTCGCCGACCTGCTCGACGCCGGCGTGCCGACGATGCTCGCGTCCTTCGGCGGCCGCCTCGACGCGCGCGCCGGCGCGATCGAGATGGACGAGGAGGAGGCCATGGAGTCCGTCATCGGCTACCTCGCCGACCTCGGGCACGCGCGCTTCGCGTTCGTCCGCCAGCATGCCCGCGAGGCCGAGGTCGACCGCCGCCCGCAGGCCTTCGCCGACGCCGTGCGCCGGCGCGGGCTGACCGAGGTCGCGGTCGACGACGATCCCACCGCGATCTGCTGCATGCACGACGGCATCGCGATCGACCTCATGGACTCGCTCGAGCGCCGCGGCCTGCGCATCCCGCAGGACGTCTCGGTGGTCGGCTTCGACGACGTGCCGCTGGCCGCGCACAACCGCATCCGGCTGACGACGGTGCGCCAGGACGCGGCCACGATGGGCGCGCGCGCGGCCGAGCTCCTGATCTCGGCCGTCAACGAGGGCCGCCACGTCGAGCAGCGCCTGCAGCTGCGCGGCGAGCTGATCGTGCGCGAGTCGACGGCACCGCCGAGGCGCCCGTGAGCGAGGTCAGCTACCGCGGCGTCGAGAAGCGCTTCGACCAGCAGACGCTGGCGCTGCGCTCGCTCGACCTCGACGTGCCCGACGGCGCGTTCCTCGTCCTGCTCGGCCCGTCCGGCTGCGGCAAGACGACGGCGCTGCGCGTGCTCGCCGGCCTCGAGCTGCCGACCGCGGGCACGGTGCACATCGGCGAGCGCGACGTCACGCGCATCCAGCCGCGCGACCGCGACATCGCGATGGTGTTCCAGAGCTACGCGCTCTACCCGCACATGACCGTGGGCGAGAACGTCGCCTACCCGCTGCGCATCCGCGGGCTCCGCAAGGCCGAGCAGCGCGCCGGCGTCGAGAAGGTCGCCGAGTCGCTCGAGATCCTGCACCTGCTCGACCGCAGGCCGCGGCACCTCTCGGGCGGCCAGCGCCAGCGCGTCGCCCTGGCGCGCGCGATCGTGCGCGAGCCGGCCGTGTTCCTGATGGACGAGCCGCTCTCCAACCTCGACGCGAAGCTGCGCACGTCGATGCGCGGCGAGATCAAGCGCCTCCAGAAGCGCCTCGGCACGACGACGCTGTACGTCACGCACGACCAGGCCGAGGCGATGACGATGGCCGACCTCGTGGCCGTCATGCGCGACGGCGAGCTGCAGCAGCTCGCGCCGCCGGACGAGATCTACGACCGCCCCGCGAACCGCTTCGTGGCCTCGTTCGTCGGCAACCCGCCGATGAACGTGCTCGACGGCGCGCTCGACGCCGGGACACAGGGCTTCGCGATCGGCGACCAGCGCCTCGACCTCGGGGCCGAGCTCGGCCCGGCCTGCGCCGCGGCCGGCGCGACGGCGATCGGCATCCGCCCGGAGGACATCGAGATCCTGCCGCACGGCACCGCGGGCACGCTCGCGGGCGAGATCTACGTCGTCGAGCCGATGGGCAACGAGACGCTCGTCGACGTGCGCATCGGCGAGCAGCGCCTGATGGCGCGTGCGGCGCGCGAGTTCGCGGCATCGATCGGCTCGCCGATCGGCGTGCGCGTGGCCCTGAGGAGCGCGTGCTTCTTCGGGCCGGAGGGAACGACGGCGCTCCACCGGAGCGACCGTGCAAGCCAGCGAAGGGAGCTGTCCGTATGACACGCGAGATCCCGCCCGAGAGCGCCGCCCCCCGCGACGACGCCGCCATCAGCCGTCGCCACCTGCTGCGCAACTCCCTGGGCGCCGGCGCCGGGCTCGCGGCGGTGCCGCTGCTCGGCGCGACGCCGGCCTGGGCCCAGCCCAAGCGCCACGACGCCGCCGATGCGAGCAAGAAGCTCGTCATCGGCGCATTCCAGGACGGAGCGATCACCGCCTTCGCGAAGATCATCCCGCTCTTCAAGAAGCAGACCGGGATCTCGATCCAGCTCCTCCAGGCGCCCTACGACTCGTTCTTCGCGAAGGGCTTCCAGGACGGGCAGAGCAAGGCCGGCCAGTACGACATCTACATCATGGACGACCCCTGGATCCCGCAGTACGCCGCGGCCGGCATCCTCGAGGATCTCGGCAAGCACGGCATCGTCGGCGACGCAGGCTTCGCGAAGCCGTTCATCGAGCTCGGCTACTGGCCGCCCCGTCAGGGTCCGCGCGTCAAGGGCTTCGAGAACACGAAGCCGGCACTCGTGGCGCTGCCGACGATCGGCGACCTGCAGACGCTGACGTACCGCAACGACGTCTACAAGACGGCTCCGAAGACCTGGCACGAGCTCGTGACCGTCGGCCAGGCGGCCATGAAGGCGGGCAAGATCAAGGACGCCTACGTCATGCGTGGCATCAAGGGCAACCCGATCGTGACCTCGTGGTACCCGATCTTCCTGAGCTACGGCGGGCAGTTCTTCGACAACAAGTGGAACGTCACGTTCAACAACGCGCGCGGCAAGGCGGCCGCCGACTTCTTCGTGAACACGCTGAAGCCG
>DASXXY010000358.1:0-3880 GCA_036502805.1 Gaiellales bacterium
CGGGCACGTCCACCGCCATCCCGCGCGCATGCGCTTCGAGCACCGGGCGACACGCGACGGCCGCATCACGTCGGTGCACTGCCGCATCCTGCTCGACGGCGGCGCCTACGCCTCGAGCTCGTCCGCCGTCGTCTCCAACGCATGCTCGTTCGCGATCGGCCCCTACGACGTGCCGAACGCATTGCTCGAGGGCACCGTCGTCTACACCAACAACCCGCCCTGCGGCGCGATGCGCGGCTTCGGCGCGGTGCAGACGTGCTTCGGCTCCGAGGCGCAGATGGACCGCCTCGCCGACGCGCTGGGGATGGATCCGGTCGAGCTGCGGCTGCGCAACGCGCTCGCGCCCGGCGGCGTGCTGCCGACGGGCCAGCGGATCACGGGCTCGCTGCCGGTCGCCGAGGTCATCCGCCAGGCCGCCGCGCTGCCGCTGCCGGAGCCGGAGCGCACGCCGCGCGATCCGCGCAGGCTCCCCGGGGGCACCGGCGACACGACGCGCGGCGAGGGCGTCCGCCGCGGCGTCGGCTTCGCCGTCGGCTACAAGAACATCTGCTTCTCGGAGGGCTTCGACGACTCCTGCGCGGCGCGCGTCGTGCTGCGGCCCGACGGCTCCGCGACCGTCCACTGCGCCGCGGCCGAGGTCGGCCAGGGCGTCGGCTCCGTCCTGCTGCAGATCGCGCGCACGGAGCTCGCGACCGAGGACGTCGCGCTCGCGTCGCACACGACGGCCACGGTCGGCTCGGCCGGCTCGGCGTCGGCCTCGCGCATGACGTGGATGGCGACCGCGGCGGTTCGCGACGCCTGCCACGCGGTACTCGCGATGCGCGCGGCGGGTGCCACGGGCGACATCGACGCCGAGCGCGTCTACCGCCACGCGCGCACGACGCCGCTCGACCCCGAGACCGGCCAGATCACGGGCGAGCGAGCGCACGTCGCGTTCGCCGTCTGCGCGATGCGCGTCGTGGCCGAGGTGGACGAGGATCTCGGCCTCTGCCGCGTCGTCTGGATCGGCGCCGCCCAGGACGTCGGTCGCGCGCTCAACCCGCAGGCCGTGATCGGCCAGATCGAGGGCGGCACCGCGCAGGGGCTCGGCCTGGCGCTGATGGAGGAGCTGCTGACGCGCGACGGCCGCATCGTCAACCCGACGTTCACCGACTACCTGCTGCCGACGGCCCTCGACATGCCGCCGCTCGACATCGTGCTCGTCGAGGATCCCGATCCCGAGCAGCCGTACGGCGCGAAGGGCGTCGGCGAGCCGCCGACCGTCGTCGCCACCGCGGCCATCGTGGCAGCGGTGCGGGCCGCCAGCGGACGACCCCTGACGCGCGCGCCCGTGCGGCCGGACGACATCGCGCTCGGCGTCACGGGCGATGCCTGATGTCCGTCTCACTGGCATGGACACGAACCGCTCGCACCTGCGCGCCGTCGCCCGGCTGACCTCTGTCGTCGCCTGCGCGGTCGTCTGCCTCGTCCTTCCGCAGGGGAGCTTCGCGTCGTGCACGCCACACGCCGCGAAGCCGGTGGTCAGGAGCGGCCACGTGCTCGCCGCCGGCCGCGCCATCTGCGACGTCGGCACGCCCTACCGCTACGAGCTCTGCCTCCAACGACGGCATCCCGCTGCCTCCGCACCCGTCGCCTGGACGAGCGTCTCGTGTAGCGGCAAGCAGTCCTGGCACGGCTCGGCCGTGCTCACCAGCGATGCCGGCCCGCGCCACGGAGCATTCCGGTCGCGACTCACGCTGTGGCTCCCAGGTCGGCGCCCGTCGTCCGCCGTCTCGGCGGTTGCCTAGGCTGCCCACGATGGACACGCAGGCCTTCTACGACGAGCTCGCGGCCGACTACGACGCGCTCCACGTCGACTGGCGGGCGTCCGTGCGCGAGCAGGGCGAGGCGCTCGACCGGCTGATCCGGGCCGAGCTCGGCGACGCGCCGCAGCGCGTCCTCGACTGCGCCTGCGGCATCGGCACGCAGGCCATCGGCCTCGCGCTGCAGGGCCACGACGTGCTCGCGACCGACCTCTCTCCGGGCGCCGTCGCGCGCGCGGCCGAGGAGGCCGCAGCCATGGGCGCGACGCTCGCGACCGGCGTCGCCGACTTCACGCGCCTCGCCGAGCAGGTCGAGGGGACGTTCGCGTGCGTGCTCGCGTGCGACAACTCCGTCGCGCACCTGCACAGCGACGACGAGCTCGCGCGCTTCGCCGCGGGCGTCGTCGCGAAGCTGCAGCCGGGAGGCCTCGCGCTCGTCAGCCTGCGCGACTACGCGCCGCTCGTCGCCGAGCGCGCCGCCGGGCATCCGGTGCGCGTCGGCGACGGCACGATCTCGTTCCAGGTCTGGGACTGGGACGACGACGGGCGCGCCTACGCGATGGCGCAGTTCACGCTCCGCGGCGCCGGCGAGAGCTGGCAGACGACGTGCCGCCGCACGCGCCTGCGTGCGCTGCTCGAGGACGACGTCTGCGGCGCGCTGGCCGCGGCCGGGCTCGCGGAGGTGACCTGGCGGATGCCCGCCGAGAGCGGCTACTACCAGCCCGTCGTGACTGCGCGGCTGCGCTGAGCAGCGCGGCTACCGTCCAGGGCATGCGCTTCTCGCCGCTCTCCGAACGCCTCGCCCGTGACGACACGCAAGCCTGGAACGTGCACCGGCTGGCCTCGGAGATGCGCGCGCGCGGCGAGGACGTGATCATGCTCACGATCGGCGATCCCGACTTCGACACGCCGCCGGTCGTCGTCGAGGCCGCGTACGCCTCGATGCGCGCCGGCCGCACGCACTACGCCTACTCCCAGGGCGACCCCGCGCTGCTCGCCGAGATCGCGAAGCGCGCGTCGGCCTGGGCCGGGCGGACGGTCGAGCCGGGCCGCGTCGTCTTCTTCCCCGGCGCGCAGGCGGCGATGTTCGCGGTCTGCACGACGGTGCTCGGCGAGGGCGACGAGGTCATCGTCCCGGAGCCGTTCTACGCCACCTACCCGGGCATCTTCGCGGCCTCCGGCGCGACGACCGTGAACGTGCCGCTGCGGCCCGAGAACGGGTTCCAGCTCGACGTCGCGGAGGTCGCGGCGGCGATCACGGGGCGCACGCGCGCGATCGTGCTGACGACGCCGCACAACCCGACCGGCGCGGCGCTGCCCGCCGAGACGCTCGCCGCGCTCGGCGAGCTGTGCCGCGAGCACGATCTCTGGCTGATCTCGGACGAGGTCTACGGCTCCCTGCTCTTCGCCGGCCGGGAGCACGCGAGCGTGCTCGCCGTGGACGGCGCCGAGCAGCGCGTCGCGGGCATCTCGAGCCTCTCGAAGTCGCACGCGATGACCGGCTGGCGCACGGGCTGGGCGGTCGTGCCCGAGGAGCTCCGGACGCGGCTCGTGCTGCTGCTCGACTGCATGCTCTTCGGCTCGCCGCCGTTCATCTCGGACGCGGCGACGACGGCGCTGCGCGAGGCCGACGAGGCGACGGCGACCATGCGCGCCGCCTACGAGAGCCGCGCGGCCGTCGTCGCGCGCATCGACGGCCAGGCGGGGCTGCGCTGCCACATGCCGATGGGCGGCATGTTCATCATGCTCGACGTGCGCGCGACCGGCATCTCCGCGACGGAGTTCGCCGAGCGCCTGCTCGAGGCCGAGGGCGTCTCCGTGCTCCCGATCGAGGCCTTCGGCCCGAGCGGCCGGGGTCACGTGCGCCTCGCGCTCGCCGCCGACGGCAAGACCGAGACCGGCAGCATCGTCTGGCTGCAGAGCCCGAACGACGACAGCGGCAAGCCGCGGCAGGACGACCGCAATCCCGATGCGACCCTGCGCTCGCGTCCGATCCTCGGCCTGACCATCGTCACCGGCCTCGCTCCCGACGGCGACGAGGTCTGGGACGACGGCCGCATCTACGATCCGATGTCGGG
>DASXXY010000359.1:0-6978 GCA_036502805.1 Gaiellales bacterium
ACCGCCGTAGGCGCGGCGAGCGCCGAGCCGCCGTTCGGAGGCCGACGCCGAACCGCGCGACGTATCTGGCTGCCCGAGGGGGATGCAACACGCGGGGTCAGGCCTGCAACAACGGGGTCTGACCCGCAACGTGCGGGTCAGACCCCCGTGTTGCGGGAGACCGGGGTCAGACCCCGGAGTTGCGCCGAAAACGCCGGAAGGGCCAGCCCGGAATCGGACTGGCCCTTCGGTTCGTGCGTCGTTCGGCCGTTGCCGGCCGGCGGCTTACTTCGCGTCGGGCTCGCTCGGCGCGGCCTCGGAGGTCTCGGGAGAGTCCTCCGCGAGGATGCGGTAGAGCTTGCGCCGCGTGTCGCGCAGCACGTCCTTGGCCTGCGCGATCTGCGCGGACTCGCCGGCGTGCAGCACCTGGCGGGCGGCGGCCATGACCTGGCCGACGAGGTCGCGCAGCTCGAGCGCGCTCGTGTCGCCCTCGACGCCGACCTCGTCCCAGGGGGCCTTGCCTCCGGCCGAGGCGGACTGCGCCTCGCGACCCGCGTCGGTCAGCGCGAAGACGCGCCGGCCGCCGTCACCGGTCTCGGGGCGGACGAGCTCCTCGTCCTCGAGCTGCTGCAGCGTCGGGTAGATCGAGCCGGGGCTCGGGCGCCAGACGCCGCCGCTGCGCTCGCCGATCTCTCGCATGATCTGGTAGCCGTGCATGGGCTGCTCGGCGAGCAGGGCGAGGATCGCCGCTCGGACATCGCCGCGCCCGGCCCGCGGGCCGCGACCCAGGAAGCCCGGGAAGCCGCCGTCGTGGCCGCGCCCGTAGCGCCTGTTGCCCCGACCGCGGCCGCGGGGGCCGTGGTCGTGACCGTGACCGTGCTCACCGGGGCCGCGTCCGCCGGGGCCGAAGCCGCGCGGGCCGAACTCGCCGGGGCCCTCGGGCCCACCGGGACCCTCAGGGCCGCCGCCGGTCATGAACACGAACCTGAACTTCTCTTCGTCATGTCGTCTGTGATGCTTCGTCATATTCCGATTACTCCTCGATAGTTACTGTGAGCATCACGATATATCGCTAATGCACAGATGTCAAGAAACCCACGCCCCCGGGGAGCTACGAGACCTGGCGGATCCAGGTCTCGAACGCCTCGAGCACGCCGATCAGCGTCGTGCGCGTGGCCGCGTCGGTGAGGTTGCCGTGCTCGTCGAAGAGCCCGCGCGCCTCGGGGATCGTGAGCATCGGCGAGGGCAGGACGCGGCAGCCGGGGAAGAGCAGCATCTGCCGCAGCGCGAGCTGGCTCCGCACCGTCCCCCAGCGCCCGGGGGTCGCGCCGACGATCGCGACCGGCTTGTCGTTGAGCGCGCGCTCGGGCGCCCGCGAGGCCCAGTCGAGCGCGTTCTTGAGCACGCCCGGCAGCGAGTAGTTGTACTCCGGCGTCGCGATGAAGAGGCCGTCCGCGGCGACGATGCCGGCCTTGAACGCACGCACCGGCTCGGGCCCGCCGTCGATGTCGAGATCGGCGTCGTAGAGCGGGAGGTCGCGGATCTCGAGCGTCTCGATCGTGACGCCGTCGGGCGCGGACTCGACCGCCGCGCGCAGCAGGCCGCGGTTGAAGGAGCCGCGGCGCAGGCTGCCGGCGATGCCGGCGAGGCGGAGGGGTTCAGCTGGCATGCGTGGAGCGTACCCCGGCCGATTCGTAGGCCTGCTCGCAGATGCGCAGCGCGGCGAGGCCGTGCGTCGGCGAGGGCGTTCCGGGCTGCCAGTCCTCGATCTGCGCGATCGCGTCGCGCAGCTGCGCCGTGAACAGCGTGACGTCGCAGTGCACGTAGCCGGCCGGCTGCTCGCGCGCCCAGATGCGCCGGTAGCCCGCGCTGCCGTAGACCTCCGTGTCGGCCTCGTGCCCGCCGAGGTGCGGCTGCCACCAGCCCGACTCGACGAGCGAGCGCGCGCCGCCCTCCCACTCGATCAGGACGAGGCCGTCGTCGTCGACGTCGTAGCTGCCGTGGGCGGTCGTGATCGAGGCGCGCACGCGCAGCGCATCGGGCTCCCCGAGCAGGAAGCGCGCAGTGTCGATCGCGTGGATGCCCATGTCGACGAGCGCGCCGCCGCCCGAGAGCGCGGGATCCGTGAACCAGCCGCCGGGGCCCCAGTCGGCGTGCACCCCGTAGCCGTGCGTGCGCACGACGCGGCCGAGCTCGCCGGCCGCGATCGCGTCGCGCACGGCGATCACCGCCGGGTGGTGGCGCCAGGGGTGCAGCACGAGCAGCAGGCGGTCGTGGCGGGCAGCCGTCGCGAGCATCTCCTCGGCGTCGGCCACGCGCGTCGCCATCGGCTTCTCGCAGAGCACGTGCTTGCCGGCCTCGAGCGAGACGATCGCCTGGCGTGCGTGCAGCGAGTTCGGCGTGCAGACGACGACGACGTCGACGTCCGGGTCGCCGACGAGCTCGCGCCACTCGGTCGTGACGCGCTCGATGCCGTGCTCGGCGGCGAAGCGCCTGGCCGACTCGAGCCGGTGGTTGGCGACGCCCGTGACCTCGACGCCGCAGGCCTTGGCGGCGCGCACGTGCATGTCGGCGACCCAGCCGCAGCCGAGCACCGCCAGGCGCGGCGTCACGCGCCGGCGCCGATCGGCATGCGCTCCATGATCGTGGCGGCGTGCTCCTGGATGCGCCCCGCCGCCTCGGCGACGCGCAGCACGAGGTCGCGCTCGGCCAGCAGGATGCGGTGCTCGAGCCACGCCGTCGAGGCCGCCGCGTGCTCGGCGACGGGCAGCAGCAGGCGCTCGTAGCCGCCCGCGGGCGCGAGCGAGCGCCGCGTCGGCGCGAAGCTCGCGGTGCGGAACAGCTCGAGGTCGGAGAGCGACGGGTAGCTCACGCCGAGCGGGATGCCTTCGGCCTCGAGCGCCTCCTCGAAGCGCCGCAGCGGCATGTTCGCGAACTCGCGGTGGTCGAAGTGGACGACGAAGCAGTAGTTGCCCTGGCTGTCCATGCGCTCGTCGCGCCGCTGCGCGCGCAGGCCGGGGATCTCGGCGAGCGCCTCGCCGAGCGCGATGGCGTTGGCGTTGCGCGTCGCATGCTGCGCCGGGAAGCGCTCGAGCTGGCCGAGCAGCACGGCGCCCTGCCACTCGGTCATGCGGCAGTTCGAGCCGATGCTCGCGTGGTGGTAGAACCAGCGGCCGCGCTCGCGGCCGCAGTCGGCGTAGTTCCAGGCGGCCTCGAGCAGCGACGCGTCGTTGCCGATCAGCGCGCCGCCCTCGCCGGCCGTCATGAGCTTGCCCTGCTGCATCGAGAAGCTGCCGAGCGAGCCGTAGCTGCCGACCCCCCGGCCGCGCCACTGCGAGCCGTGCGCGTGCGCGCAGTCCTCGATCAGGTGCAGCCCGCGGCCGTCGCAGAGCGGCACGAGCAGGTCGAGATCGCTGACCGCGCCGGCGACGTGCACGGCGATGATGGCCCGCGTCCTCGGCGTGATCGCCGCCTCGGCGGCGGCGACGTCGATGCACAGCGAGTCGGGGTCGACGTCGACGATCACGGGCGTCGCGTTGACGGCGAGCACGGCCGTCGCGCTGGCGACGAACGTCATGCCCGGCACGATCACCTCGTCGCCTTCGCCGACGCCGCAGGCCACGAGCGCCGCCTCGAGCGTGTGCGTGCCGTTCGTGAACGGGAGCCCGCCGCTCGCGCCCTGGAAGCGCGCGAACTCGCCGGCGAAGCGGAACGCCCGGTCGCCGTCGCCCGTCCACCAGGCGCCCGAGTCGAGCGTCCCGAGCAGCTCCGCGCGCTCGCGCTCGCCCCACTGCGGCCACGTGGGATACGTCTCGGCAGCGGCGACCGGTACGCCACCGAGCAGGGCTGGCAGGCTCATGCGGGTTCGCTCCTCGTCACGGGTGTGCGAACGCTACCCGCCCGGACGGCTCCGCACCTTCCGACCCGCCGTCTCGCAGCCGCTAGAGTCGCCCGCATGGCGACGGGATGGCTCTGGGAAGAACGCTACGCGTGGCACGACGCGGGCATCTGGAACGACTCCGCGGTGACGCCGCGCAACGCCTGGGCGCAGCCCGAGCGGGCCTTCGAGAACCCCGAGACGAAGCGCCGGTTCCGCAACCTGCTCGACGTCACCGGCGTGCTCGACCAGCTCGTGCAGCTGCGCGCGCGGCCGGCCAGCGACGAGGAGATCCTGCGCGTCCACACGCCCGAGCACCTCGCGCACGTCCGCGCGCTGGCCGCGACCGGCGGCGACGCCGGCGCGGGCGCCACGATGGGGCGCTTCGGCGACGAGATCGCGCTGCTCGCGGCGGGCGGGGCGATCGTCGCCACCGACGCCATCCTCGACGGCACGGTCGAGAACGCCTACGCGCTCGTGCGCCCGCCCGGCCATCACGCCGAGCCTGGCCGCGCGATGGGCTACTGCATCTTCTCCAACATCGGCGTCGCGATCCGCCACGCCCAGCAGGTGCGGGGCGTCGGCCGCGTGGCTGTCGTCGACTGGGACGTGCACCACGGCAACGGCACCGAGACGGTGTTCCTCTCGGATCCGAGCGTGCTCGCGATCTCGCTGCACCAGGACGAGCACTACCCGCCCGGCCGCGGACGCGTCGACGTCATCGGCGAGGGCGCCGGGCACGGTACGAACCTCAACATCCCGCTCCCGCCCGGCGGCGGCATCGCCGCCTACGCCTACGCCTTCGAGCGCGTCGTCGTCCCCGCGCTGCGCGCCTTCCAGCCCGAGCTGATCGTCGTCGCGAGCGGCTTCGACGCCAGCGCGTACGACCCGCTCGGGCGCATGAACCTGGGCGCCGAGGACTACCGGCAGCTCACGGCGACGCTCATGGACGTCGCCGCCGAGGTCTGCGGCGGACGCCTGCTGATGAGCCACGAGGGCGGCTACTCGTCCTTCTACGTGCCCTACTGCGGCCTCGCGGTGATCGAGCAGATGTCGGGCCACCGCAGCGACACCGACTTCGAGGGCGTCGCGCCCGACGGCCACAAGTTCCCGCGCAAGCTCGAGCAGCACGAGCACGACGCGGTCGAGCGCGCCGCCACGAACGTCGCGCTGGTGCCCGCTCCGGCCTGAGACGGCACGCCCGGCCGTCAGGGTTCATCAGACGGCGGGCACAGCCGGCGGACGCGCCCGCGATGACGCGATCGTCGGCACGCCGACGGTCGACGCGGGTCGGCTCGTCAGCCGCGAGGTCGGATTCACGTCGACGCCGGGCGCAGTCGGGGCGAGGGTTCGGCGCGCCGATCGCGCGCTCGCGATCGACCGCCGCAACGGCTTCGCCGAGGAAGGCGCCAGAATCACGCAGTACCGTCGCGCAACGGCGAATTGTGGGATTCGGTCGTGATCGGGCTGTTGCCGTAGCGGACGACCCGCGGCTCAAGCTGCGCGGCATCGAGGCCGATGAATCACGCAGCAGACGATACGAGGGAGGCGAGGCATGGCATTCGGAGACACTCGACGGCTGATGGCCACGACCGCCGTCGTGGCGTCGGCCGCCGCAATGGCCGTGGCCGTGGCCGTGGCCGTCTCAGGTGATGCCGCACGAGCGCAGACGCCAACCCTTCACGCCGTGGAGCGATCGCAGGTGCAGATCAGATGTGATCTGCCTGCAGGCGGAACAGTGAGCCGCATCCGCCCGTCGTCGTGCATCGTCTTCGGTCCCGGAGGGAGCTTCGGCGGCGGCGTCAGCCTCGCTCGCCTCCACTGGTCCTCATGGGGATCCCCGACCGCGACCGCCCGCGCCATCGAGCTGGGCTTCCATCTTCCCCTGAGCCACATCCCCGTCACGATCAGCGCTTCGAGACTCGTGACGTGCGGAGCCGAGCGCTTCTACACGCGCATCAGCGCGACGAGCCAGTTCGGGACGACCGTCGCTCACGCGGCGGGTTGCCCCGCGAGCGGAGACATCGGGTCGGCCTCCTCAAAGCCGCCGGCGAACCTCTTCGGATCGCCGAGCGGCAACATCATCTGCGAGGCTGGCCCGAGCGCGTACCGGCGCTCGGTGCTCGCGTATTGCCAGGAACGAGGCGTGAATCCGTATCGTGACGTCACGCTCTCGCTCGGCGGTCAGGTGCGAGAAGGAAATGGAGGCGGAGATCCCGGCGAGACCCCGATCCGCACGATCGCCTACGGCCGTTCGATCTCCTGGAAGGGCGCGCGCTGCACATCGCTGGAGTCGGGGATGCGCTGCGTCCGAACGAGCACCGGGCATGGCTTTCTCCTCAACCTCGCCGGCATCCACCGCGTCTGAGCGCCGGCGGCGTCAGAGCGCCGAGACGCGCGCCACGAGGTCGCGGCAGACGGCGCCGACCTCGGTGGCGTCGTCGGTGAACATCGACGGCTTGAAGCAGATCGAGGTGTAGCCCGCGGCCAGCTGCGCAGGGATCGCCTCGGCGGCGAGGCCGAGATCGGCGGTGCTCGTCTCGTCGGCGAACGTCCCGCGGATGCCGCCGACCAGCTCGAGGGCGGAGGCGTCGCGGCCGGCCTCGGCCATGGCGGCACGCAGCCGCTCGAGCTCCTCCGGCGTCGGCGAGCCGAAGGGGTGGAAGCCGTCGCCGTAGCGCACGAGGCGGCGCAGGAGCGCCGGGTGCAGCGACTGCCCGCCGAGCCACATCCGCGGGCCCTCGGGCCGGAACGGCTTGGGCTCGAGATACACGTCCGAGAAGCGGAAATGCTTGCCCGCGTAGGCGGCCGGCGTGTCGCGCCAGGCGATCGCCATCGCCTCGAGCTGCTCGTCGAGGATCGCGCCGCGCTCGTGGAACGGCACGCCGAGCGCCTCGTACTCCTGCTCGTGCCAGCTCACGGTCGGCTGGACGACGAGCCGGCCCTCGCTCAGCAGGTCGAGCGTCGCGAGCTGCTTCGCGAGCAGCAATGGGTGGCGCAGCGGCGCGATCACGGCCGCGAGCGCGACCCGCAGGCGCGTCGTCGAGGCCGCGATGGCCGAGGCCAGGACGATCGAGTCGGGCCACGGCGTGGCGGGGTCCTGGTTGCCCGGCGCCGCGTAG
>DASXXY010000360.1:0-9124 GCA_036502805.1 Gaiellales bacterium
TGCCGGAGTCGTTGAGCAGGCTCGCGAGCGGGTCGGGCCGGGTGGCCTCGACGCCCACGGCGGCATGGCTCTCGGGCGCGGCCGCCGCGGCGAGCTGCGTGCGCTCCCAGAGCGTCACGCGGGCACCGCCCGCGCCAGCGCTGCGAGCGACCCGAACGCGCCCGCCGGCGGCGCCTGACCGCGCTCGCGTGCGCGCGCCACGCGTGGGTCGCCCTTGACTGCCGCGAGCAGCGGCAGATCGGCGCGCTCGGCGACGGCCTCCGCCTCGCGCGTGCTGCGTGCGCTCGTGACGACGACGCCGAGCGCGCTGCGCGGGAGGTTGAGGCGCGCGATCAGCAGCGCCAGGCGCCGCGCGCCGCGCACGCCGCGGCCGTCGGCGCTCGCGACGATCGCGATCGCGCGCGAGCGCTCCAGCACCGGGATCGTCTCGACGCCGAGACGCGACCCACAGTCCGCGACGACGCGCAGGCCGCTCGCGCGCGCGAGGTCGAGCACGCGGGCGATGCCGTGCTCGTCGATCAGGTCGGCATGCTCGGGGAGCGCCGGTGCCGGCAGGACGCGGCAGGACGGGCCCTCGGCGAGCCCCGCGACGAGCTCGGCAGGCGCCGAGACGGGGCCGCAGGCGATGCGCAGCAGCGCGTCGGGGATCAGCACGCGGGCAGCTGCCACGCCGGCGGCGTCGCCGCCGGCGAGCGCGAGGTCGAGCACGAAGGCCCGCTCACGTGCCGAGGCGAGCGCCACTGCGCACGTGGTCGTGCCCATGCCGCCGCCGGCCCCGAGCAGCGCGACGTGGTCCTCGTCGGCCTCGATCACGGCCGCGTGCGCTCCGTCGAAGCAGCCCGCGGCGGCGAGCGCGTGGCGCACGGCCGCGCCGTCGAGCGGCCGCTCGAGCACGCCGACCGCACCGCAGTCGAGCGCCTGCTGGGCGCCCGCGGTCGAGCCGGCGGGAGCGACCAGCAGGATGCGCGCGCCCGCGCGCCGCGAGCGCTCGCCGCGCACGAGGTCGGCGGCCGCCGCGGACGCCGAGTCGGCGGCCAGCAGCAGGTCGGCGTCGCCCGCGTACGCGGGCGCGAGCAGCGCGACGCCCGGGAGATCGGCGAGCGCGACGCGCAGCTCGTCGGCGAGCGCGGCGTCGCCGCCGAGCAGGGCGAGCCGCACGATCACGGCGCAGCCCCGTGCAGCAGCAGCCGCAGGCCCTGGCCGTCCTGGGTCGTCGCGAGCGCCAGGGCAACGGCCGTGGGCGCCCGCAGCGTGACGACGATGCTGCCGGAGCGCTCGCTCGCCGGTGCGAGCAGCTCGAGGCTGCGCGCCGCGATGCGCGGCCCGCCGCGTCCCACGACGACGACGTCGACCCTGCGGCCCGCACGCAGAAGGCGAACGTCGGGAACCGCTGCCGGCGCGAACTCGAGCGCGAGCGCGCGCTCGCCGCGGCGCAGGAGCGCGGCCTGCCCGTCGCTGCGCAATGCGCCGCGCGGCAGGAAGTCGCCACCGGCGAGCCCGACCGCAGTGCGACGGCCCGCAAGGTCGCCGAGGGCCTCGAGCATGGAAGGCGTGCGGTCGGAGGCGGCGATCGGCACGGCGACGACGTCGGCGGCGCGCACGACGCCGCCGGCGGCGATCGCGTGGCGCAGCGCGAGCACCCGCGCCGTCGGCCGGGCGCCCGCGGGGATCGCCGAGAGCACGAGCGCGAGCAGCGCGAGCGCCAGGCCGGCGCTCGCCAGCCACTGCTCGCGCACGCGCTCGAGCACGCCGAAGCGCCTCACGGGGCGGTCGTCCCGACGGGTGCCAGCGGCAGGCGCAGCGTGAAGCGCGCGCCGCCCGCCGCGGAGCGGCCGACGCTCACGCCGCCGTCGTGGGCCTCGGCGATCGCGCGCACCGTCGAGAGGCCCATGCCCGCGGAGCCCGGTCCTTCGGCACCCTGGGCGAAGGCGTCGAAGAGGCGCGGCAGGAGCTCGCGCTCGACGCCCGGACCGTCGTCCTCGACGACGATCAGGAGCTCGCGCCCCGAGGCCGCGACGACCTCGACCCGAACCTCGGAGCGGGCGTGCCGGACCGCGTTCTCGAGCAGGTTGTCGAGCGCCTGGCGCACGCGCTTCGCATCGACCGCTCCCGTGGGCAACGGCGCCGTCTCGAGCAGCAGCACGCGCGTGGCGCCGGAGCGGGCGCGCGCCGCCCCCACCGCGCCGGCGACGAGGGCCGCGATGTCGGCAGGCGCGCGCTGGATGTGCAGCGCGAGCGCGTGCGTGCGGCCCAGCTCCAGCAGGTCGTCGACCATCAGTGCGAGCCGCGAGGCCTCGTCCTCGATCGTCTGCAGCCGCGCGGCACGCGGGCGCGAGCGCTCGCCCTGCCGCAGCACCGAGGCGTAGACGCCGATCACGGCGAGCGGATTGCGCAGGTCGTGGCTGACCTGCGAGACGTAGAGACCGCGCTCGCGGTCGAGGTCGCGCAGGCCGTGCGCGAGGTGCTCGAGCGATCCGGCCACGCGCCCGACCTCGCTGCGACCGCTCACGAGCGCGACGTCGCGGTCGCCCTCCCCGATGCGCTGCGCGGCGTCCTCGAGCGTCTCGAGCTGGCGGCGGTGGCGCCGCCCGGCGCGCTCGAAGAGACGCACGCCCACGAGCACCAGGACGAGCCCGATCGGCACGAGCCCCTCGGCTTCGATCAACAGGAGATCGCGCTCGGCGTGTGCGCCGGCACGGCTCGACGCGAGCATGTGGCGCGTGCCCGCACTCGCGCTGACGAGCGTTCCGAGCTCGCCCGCGTGCCCGGCGCGGAATGCCGCGACGAGCTGCCGATCGCCGCCCGAGCGCGGGCCGTCGACCCATGCGAGCCGGGTGCCCGCGCCGGCGGGCACGACCCCGCGTCGGAGCGCGGGCGCGGCGGCGGCGAGCGTCCGCTCGAGCCCCGCCCGGCCCTCGTCCGCGACGCGGTCGTGGATGCGCGCGATCACGAGCAGCCCGATCGCGGCGAGCGCGAGCGCGATGACGACGGCCACGGCGACCGAGAGGCGGGCCTCGAGCGGCAGCCGCCGGCGCACGCGCCTAGAGCGCACGGGCGACTTCGAGCCGGTACCCGCGACCCCACTCGTTGACGATCGGATCCGTCGGCGCGCCGGCGGCGACGAGCTTGCGGCGCAGCCGGCTCGCGTGCGAATCGACCGTGCGCGTGCGCAGCGTCGAGGGCATGCGCCAGACCTCGCGCAGGAGATCGGCCTTCGAGCGCACGGCACCCGGCTCGCGAGCGAGCTCGAGCAGGAGGTCGTACTCGCGGCCCGAGAGCGGCAGCTCGGAGCCCGCCCAGCTCGCGCGGCGGGCGGCCGGCTCGAGCAGGAGGTCGCCGACGCGGATGTCGACCAGGAGACGGCGCCCGCGCACGAGCAGCGCTCGCACGCGGGCGATCAGCTCTGGAAGTGCAAACGGTTTTCGCAGGTAGTCGTCGGCGCCGCGCTCGAAGGCGCGCAGGACGTCGGCCTCCTCGATGCGCCCGGTGAGCACGAGCACAGGTGTGCCGCTGTCCAGGCGGTCGGCGCCGCAGCGCAGGCGGCGGAGGACGTCGAGCCCCGAGCCGTCGGGCAGCCCGATGTCGATCACCGCGACGTCGGGCACGAAGTCGTCGAGCATGCGCAGCGCCTGCTTCACGGAGCGCGCCCGCCGTACGTCGAGACCTTCCTCGCCGAGTTGCTCCGCGAGCACGTCGGCGATCCTCTCCTCGTCCTCGACGAGCAGAACCGTTCTGCGCATGGTCATCTCCCCCTGGAACGTGTCGTGCAGCCGGCGCCACCGTATGCCCGAACCGGCATTCCGATCAAGGTGGTCGAGACAATTGACACACTTTCGTCACGCTTCGGCCGAACGCGACGCACGCCGGCCGCATGCGCCGCCGGGACCTCCGGCTGCCTCAGAACGCGGGGTCGACGCGCAGCACCATGCCCTGCTCCAGCCCGAGCCGCGCGGCCTCGCCCGGACCGATCTCGAGCACGTAGCGCGCCCGCCTACAGGCGACGACGCGCCACGGCGGGAGCTCGTGGGCGATGCGGACGATCTGCAGCTGCGCGTCACAGAAGACGATGTCGAGCGGCATGCGCATGAAGAACATGTGGATCGACTTCTCGCGGAATGCGAGACCCTCGCCCTGCGGCAGCGAACGGCGGCCGAGCAGTCCCTTCGTCCTCGTCACGAGCCCGCGCGCGAAGCGCAGGCGGTCGAGCAAGGGCCGCCCGTCGGCGGCCTCGACGCGATGCCAGGTGTCCACCAGCCCCACCGTAGTCGCGCCCAGCCCCGCGCTTGCCGCCCGAGGTCGTGCGGTGGAACCCGTGATCTAGGCTTCGCGCGATCACGACCGGGAGCACGATGGACGCCGACGACACGCAGCACGACCCACTCCGCGACGCGCGCGAGGCGGCCCTGCGCCGGATCGGCGAGCTGCGCCAGCGCAGCGCCGCACCGATCGAGCCTGCAGGCCCCGATCTGCGCACCCTGCTCGCGCGCTCGGAGCGCCACGTCGACGAGCTGCGCCGCTCCGCCAGCGAGCTCGCGGCACTGCTGCCGACGCGCGTCGAGGCCGCCGTCGCGCGCGCCCTGGGCGAGGACGAGGGCGGCCTCGGCCGCCGCATCTCCCACGTCGTCGACCAGACCGGTCACCTGTCCGCGGCCGTCGAGCGCGTCGAGAGCGACCTGCTCTCCGAGCGGATGGCCCGCGTGGAGGATCTCGAGGTGCTCGTCGGCCTCGTCAGCGGCGGGCTGACCTCGTTGCGCGCCGATCTGCGGGCGGTGCGCCGCGAGCTCGCCGACCTGCGCGACGTCGTCGGTCAGCCCCTGCAGTTCACGGTCGCGCGCGAGCAGACGGGCGAGGCCGCCGAGGCGACCGTCGCACCGGCGTCGCTGGTCGTGCGCGCGAGCGTCGAGGACGCGACGGAGAGCTCCGTCGCGCGCCTGCACCCCGACGCGTCCTGACACGCCCTCGTCACATCTGCGCGTAGATCCGTGACGAGCGCCGGCCGCATCGTGGCGGCATGCGGCAACGCGGACAGGCAACGGTCGAGGCCATCGCGCTGATCGCGGTGGCGCTCGCCCTCGCGGCGGCGCTGCTGCTCGGCATGCTGCGCTTCGCGCCGCCGTTCACGGCGACGCTCGTCCGCGCGCTCTCGGGTGTCGTCGCCCCGGGGTCGCAGCGCGCGCCCACCCTCGACGGCCTCGAGACCGCCCTGCTCGACGGAGCCACGAGCCCCGACGCCGACGGCCCGACCCTGCTCGACGTGCGCACGCACCTGCGTGCGAGGCTCGGCACGGTCGCCGGCGACGGGGCGTTCCTCGCCGTGCTGCGGCCACTGGTGGCACGCGCGCTGCCATCCGACGCCCCGCTCGCGGCCGTCGAGGCCATCCACGTCATCGACGCCGCGACGGAGAAGGCCTGGCTGCGCGCGATCCTGCATCCGGATTTCATGACGCAGGCCGCAGGCGTCGTCGTGGGCTCCGCCGGCACGGTCGGCGGTCTCTACTCGGTCGCGAAGACGTTCGGCCTCGTCGAGGGGCCGCAGCCCGATTTCATCGCGCCCGGCGATCGTCTCGGGGACGTGCTCGTCAGCCTCCCGCTGCATCGCCAGATCGTGCTCCGCCGACGTGCCGGGGACGGCCTCACGGTGGTCGACGATCGCTACGCGATCGCGAGGTCGTCCAAGTGACGGGCGCTCACGGCCAGGCCACGGTCGAGTGGGCCGGGCTCCTGGCGCTCGCGGCCGTGATCGGCTCGTGCCTCGCGCTGATCGCCGGCCCGCCGCTCGTCGGCGCCGTGCGCGCGGGGCTCGCCTCCGCCCTGACGGGCGACGCCGGCCCGCAGCGGACCCCGCTCGCCGCGACGGCGGCCGACATCGCAGACGTCCAGGCGGCTCTGACGACCACGGGAACCGCGCTCACGCCGGATGCCGCCCTGCTCGCCCTGGGCCGCAGGCATGTCGCGCGGGACGCCCGTGAGCTCGCGGATCGCATCCTCCTCGCGGAGGCGATGCGGCAGATCCCGGCGCTCGGCCGAGCCGTCACCTACAGGCCGCACCCGCGGGTCGATCACCGCATCGCCGGGCGCGTGCCGGAGGGCAACGACGATCGCGACGTCGAGACCCCGACCGGGCCGGCAACCGCGACGTGGGTCACGACCGCCGCCCAGCGGGTCGCGCTCGCGAGCGTGCTGACCCATCACACGAGCAAGGTCGACGCCGTCCTCGACGTCGCGAGCCTGATCCCCGTGCCGGGCTCCCGCAAGCTGGCGGAGCTGGGGGCCGGCGGCGTGCGCTACGCGGCCCGCTCGATCGTGCGGCACGCGCAGGACACATTCGACGACGCGCGGACCGGGCTCGCGCTGGCCGACAGCCTTGACGACGCGGACGACGGCGTGCCGGGAGGCCTGCTCGCGGGCGACGTCGCCGTCTCGTGGCCCATCCACCGGCAATCGTGGCGCCACGGCGCCGAGACGCGGGCATCGACGTCATCCGACGGCCGCCACGTCGTCTACCTGCGGGCCACCGCCGGCGGTCTCGCGATCGTCGGCGAGGAGCACGAGCCATGAGCACGCATGCCGTCTCCGCCCCCGCCCCAGATCGACGCACGGAGCACCTCCGCACCGTGCGCCCACCAACGCCCGCGGCTGTCGCGGGCTCCAGAGAGGACGCCCCAATGTCCCTATCCATGCTGCGGGTCGTCGCCGCGCGCCTGCTCACCTCCGAGCGAGGTCAGGGCACCGTCGAGTACGTCGGGATCGTGCTCGCAGTCGCGGCACTGCTCGTCGCCGTCGCCGCCGCCATCGACAACAAGGTCGGCGGCCCCATCGCCACCGCGCTCGTCCACAAGCTCCAGGACGCGGTCGCCCAGGTCGGCAACGCGAAGCACCCCTAGCGCGTTCATCCCGCCGGGGCGCGTGCGGGTCACCGCGCGCCTCGGCGGGGCCGGCGCTACTCGCGCGTGAGACGCGTGGCGGGCAGCGCGACCGTCGCGCCGCCGCGATCGCCGCCGGGCGTCGCGTCCGCGCCGCGGGCGAGCGGGAGCGAGAGCGTGAACGCAGCGCCGCCGCCGGCCCTGGCGCCCACGGCGAGCGTGCCGCCCATGGCGCCCGCCAGCTCGGAGGCGACCGGCAGGCCGAGCCCGACGCCGTGCCGCACGTCGGTCGTCACGAACGGGCGCAGGATCGACCCCCACTCCGACTCCGGGATGCCCGGGCCCGTGTCGCTGACGACGACGCGGCCACAGCCGTCGGCAAGCGCGACGTCGACGGCGACCTCGCCGTCGGCGGGCGTCGCGTGCAGCGCGTTCGTGACCAGGTTGGTGACGATCTGCAGCACGCGGTCGCCGTCGCCCAGGATCACGGGTCTCCCGGCGACGCCGACGTGCAGGTTGATGCGGCGCCCGCGCGCCTCCTCGCGCTGCGCGCCCACGGCGCGCTCGCACACGGCCGCGAGGTCGACCTCCTCGACGTTGAGCGAGAAGCGGCGCGTCTCGAGCCGTGCGAGATCGAGCAGATCGCCGATCAGCCGCTGCAGGCGCCCGGCCTCGGCGAGCACGATCTCGAGCGACGCCTGCTGCTCCGCCTCGCCGTCGATCACGCCGTCGGCGATCGCCTGCACGTGGCCCTGGATCGCCGTCAGCGGCGTGCGCAGCTCGTGCGAGATGCGCATCAGGAAGTTGCGCTCGTGCTCGCTCGCCTCCCCCAGCTGCCGGGCCATCTGCTCGAAGCGCAGCGCCAGCTGGCCGAGCTCGTCGGGGCCCTTCGAGGCCAGGTGCACGTCGTAGTCTCCGCGCGCGACGCGCTCGCTGGCCTCCGTGAGCTCGCGCACGGGGCGCGTGATGCGCCGGCTCAGCAACAGCGCCACGATCGCGCCGGCGAGCACGGCCAGGAGCAGCGGGAGGACGACGCGCCGTCCCTGCACGAGCGTCGAGGCGTTGATCGAGCGCACCGGCCGCGCGATCACGATCGCGCCGATCAGCTGGCCTCCGAAGCGGAACCCGCCCGCCGCGGCGAGCGTGGACGTGCCGTCGGCGAGCTTGAGGTCGAACGTCTGGGCCTTCGACTTCTTCGCCAGCAGCTTCCAGTCGAGCCGCGCCTCCGTGCCCTTCGGGGCCTTGCCGAAGCGCACCTCGTCGATCGGCGGCTCGAGGCCCGAGCGGCCCACGAAGTAGACGTTGGCAGCCGTGATGCTGCCGAGCGCGCTCGCGAAGTCCGCCGGTGCGCCGGCCTCGCCCTTGAGGCGCTTGTTCGCGAACTCCTCGATCAGCTTGACCGTGCCGAGCGACTGGCGGCTGAGCTCGGAGCGGCCCCGGGAGCGCTCCTCCTTGGAGAACTGGCGCACCGCGACCGCGGCGAAGAGGAACGCAGCGAGCGCGAGGCTGACGAGGAAGAGCGCGACGAGCCGTGTTCTAAGAGACCGCAGAGGCATCGTCGGCGACCTTGTAGCCGACACCCCACACCGTCACGATCGGGCACGTGTCGCCGATCTTGCGGCGGAGCTGGCGCACGTGCACGTCGACCGTGCGCGTGTCGCCCGCGAACGTGTAGCCCCACACCCGCTCGAGCAGCTGGTCGCGCGTGAGCACGAGCCCGCTGTGGTCGAGCAGCTCCCAGAAGAGGTCGAACTCCTTGGGCGCCAGCTGGATCGGCGCCCCGTCGACGGTCAGCTCGCGGCGGCCGGCGTCGATCGCGATCGCGCCGTGCGTGCGGCGGCCCTTCGAGACGGGCGGCGGCGCCGTGGCGCGGCGCAGGATCGAGCGGATGCGGGCGACGAGCTCGCGCGGGTTGAACGGCTTCGTCAGGTAGTCGTCGGCACCGACCTCGAGGCCGACGATCTTGTCGACGTCGTCGTCGCGCGCCGTCAGCATCAGGATCGGCACCTGGCTCGTCGCGCGCACCGCGCGGCAGACCTCGAGACCGTCCATGTCGGGCAGGTTGAGGTCGAGCAGGATCAGCGCGGGGTCGCTGCTGAGGGCCTTGTCCTTGGCCTCGGCGCCCGTCACCGCGCGATCCACGACGTAGCCGGCCTTCTCGAGGTAGGCGCTGACGAAGCTCGCGATGTTGGCCTCGTCCTCGACCACGAGGATGCGCTCACTCATAGGCCCACAATAGTGCTCGGCCCGGGAGATCGCCT
>DASXXY010000361.1:0-3912 GCA_036502805.1 Gaiellales bacterium
CCTACGCGGCGGCCGGCGTGCCGCACACGGTGCTCGACACGAGCACGCCCGCCGCGATCGGCACCCCACCCGCGCTAGGCTCGCAGGACCCGGCGACGAAGGACGAGGCGACATGACCGATCTGTGGCGAGGGTTCGCGAACATGGCCGCGACGAAGGGCCGAGAGGTCGTGATCGCGAAGGGCCGCGGCTCCACCGTGTGGGACGTGAACGGCAAGGAGTACCTCGACTCCACGGCGTCGCTCTGGTACATGAACGTCGGCTACGGGCGCGACGAGATCGCCGACGCCGTGGGCGCACAGCTCAAGGAGCTGGCCGCGTTCCACACGTTCGGCCCCTTCGCGAACCCGCCGCTCCTGCAGCTCGCCGACCGCGTCGCCGGGCTCTCGAAGATGGACGGCGCGGCCGTCTTCTTCACCTCCGGCGGCGGCTCGGACGCCGTCGACACGGCGGCCAAGCTCGCGCGCCGCTACTGGAACGCCGTCGGCCGCCCCGAGAAGCAGATCATCATCTCGCGCGAGCACGGCTATCACGGCACGAACGCGTTCGGCACGAGCCTGCAGGGCATTCCGGGCAACCGAATGGGCTACGGCGACCTGATGCCGCACATCGAGAACATCCCGTGGGGGGACGCGGATGCGCTCGCGGCGCTGCTCGAGGATCACGCCGACCAGATCGCGGCCTTCATCGGCGAGCCCGTGATCGGCGCCGGAGGCGTCATCCCGCCGCCCGACGGCTTCTGGACGCGCGTCCAGGAGCTCTGCCGCAAGCACGACGTCCTGCTGATCTCGGACGAGGTCATCTGCGGCTTCGGTCGCCTCGGCACCGACTTCGGCTGCCAGCGCTACGGCGTCGTGCCCGACATCATGACGTGCGCCAAGGGCCTCACCTCGGGCTACGTGCCGATGGGCGCGGTCGTCGTCTCCGAGCGCGTCAAGCAGCCGTTCTTCGACGACGGCTCGAGCGAGATGTTCCGCCATGGCTACACCTACGGCGGCCACCCCGCCGCCGCCGCGGCCGGGCTCGCGAACCTCGCGATCATCGAGCGCGAGGGCCTCGTCGAGCGCGTGCGCGAGCTCGAGCCGGTGCTCGCCGAGGCCTACCAGGAGCGCTTCACGGGCCACCCGCTCGTCGCCGAGGTGCGCTCCGTCGGCCTCGCCGCCGCCGTCGAGTTCACGCCCGAGGCGCTCGCCGCGACGCCCGGCCTGGCCGAGATCGTCTCGAACCTCGCGCTCGAGCACGGCCTCATCGGCCGCGGCCTGCGCGGGGTCGCGATGCAGGTCTCGCCGCCGTTCGTCGTGACCGAGGACGAGATCGCCGAGATGGCGCGGCGGCTGCGGCTCGCGGTCGACGACGCCCTGCGCCTGCATCCCGTCGCCGCCTAGAGCCCTGGCCGGCGATGCGGCTGACACCGCGTGAGGTCGAGCGGCTGCTGCTCTTCCAGGCGGCCGAGCTGGCGCGCCGCCGCCGTGGCCGCGGCCTGCTCCTGAACCAGGCCGAGGCGACCGCCGTGATCGCCGACGAGGTCTGTGAGGCGGCGCGCGACGGGCTCTCCTACGCCGCCGCGACGGCGCACGGCTACGGCGTGCTCGCGCCCGGCGACGTGCTCGACGGCGTGGCCGCGCTCGTGCCGCGCATCGAGGTCGAGGCGCTCTTCGCCGACGGCTCGCGCCTGATCGTCCTGCACGACCCGATCGGCAACGCGGAGCCGCCGCCGGCGCTGCCGCCCGAGCCGCCGCTCGCGTGGCTCGACGGCGCGCTCGGGCCGTTCCGCGCGCGCAACACCGCGGAGGTCGCGATCGGTCTCACGTCGCACGTGCACCTGCTCGAGGTCAACCGCCGGCTGGAGCTCGACCGCGGCGCCGTCTACGGCCTGCGGCTCGCCGTCGCCGCGGGCACGAAGCTCGTGATCGAGCCCGGTGCCACCGTCGATCTGCACGCCGTGCCGATCGCCGGCCTGCGCGTCGTGCGCGGCCACGGCGGGCTCGTCGACGGCCCGCTGGACGAGCCGGGGGCGCGCGAGCGGGCGCTCGCGCTGGCCCGCGAGCGGGGGTATCTCGGTGCCTGACAACCGCGTGCTGCTCGGCGACACCGGCCTCGCCGTCGAGCCCGAGCGCGACGACGCGAGCGGCATCGCGACCGGCATGGGCGGGACGATGCGCGACGGCCTCGCCGTGCGCGCCGAGCGCGGCGGCGTCTCGCTCGCGATCACGGACGTCCTGCTGCTCGACCCGGTGCTCGGCGTGCGTCGGACGAGCATCGGCATCGCCGACGGCCGCGTCGTCGCCGTCGGCCGCGCCGGCAATCCCGACACGATGGACGCGATCGACATCGTGCTCGACAGCTCGACCGCGGTCGTCGACGGGCGCGGGCTCGTGGCGACGCCGGGGGGCATCGACTCGCACGTGCACTGGCTGTCGCCGCAGATCTGCGACGCCGCGCTGGCCGGCGGCCTGACGACGCTCGTGATGCAGGACTTCGGGCCGGTCTGGAACCTCGGCAACAACCCGGCGGAGGGGCTGCGCGCGACCTGGGCGGCGCTCGAGGCCCATCCGCTCAACGTCTGCCTGCTCGTGCGCGCGTCGTCGGCCCGGCCGGGTCCGGTCGTCGAGGCGCTGCGTGCCGGCGGCGGCGGGCTCAAGATCCACGAGGACGTCGGCGCCGGGCCCGAGCAGCTGCGCTGCGCCCTCGACGTCGCCGACGCGCACGACGTGCAGCTCGCCGTCCACACGGACGGCATGAACGAGCTGCTCTCGGTCGAGGACACGCTCGCCGTCACGGCGGGCCGCACGTGGCACGCGTTCCACGTCGAGGGCGTCGGTGGCGGCCACTGGCCGAACACGCTCGCGCTCGCGGGCCGCGAGCGCATCCTCACCTCGTCGACCTCGCCGACCGTCCCGTTCGGCGTGCACGCCGCCGAGGAGCACCTCGCGATGGTGCCCGCCGTGCACGTGCTCTTCCCCGGCCGCGTGCACGGCGACTCCGCGATCGTCCGCCACCGCGTGCGCGCGGGCACCATGGCGGCCGAGGGGCTGCTCCACGACCTGGGCGTGATCGCGATGCTCTCGAGCGACTCGCAGGGCATGGGCCGCGTGGGCGAGGTCGTGCGCCGCGCGTTCCAGAACGCGGCCGCGATGCGCGCGCTGCGCGGGCCCGGGCCGGGACGCGCCGACAACGAGCGCGTGCTCCGCCACCTCGCCAAGGTCACGATCAACCCGGCGATCGCGCACGGCCTCGCCCGCCACGTCGGCTCGCTCGAGCCCGGCAAGCTCGCCGACGTCGTGCTCTGGCACCCGCACCACTTCGGCGTCCGGCCCGAGCTCGTGCTCAAGGCGGGCATCGCCGTGCACGGCGCCTCGGGCGACGGCAACGCGAGCACCGGCCTGTCGGAGCCCGTGCTGCTGCGGCGGCAGGTCGGCGGCTCCGGCGCCGCGCCCGCCCTGCTCTCGCTCGCGTTCCTGGCGCGCGCGGCGCTCTCGGCCGACCTGCCGACCACGCGGACGCGCGTCGCCGTCGAGGACTGCCGCGACCTGACCGCCGCGAGCATGCTCTGGCACGGCCGCACCGGCGAGCTGCGCGTCGACCCGCGCACGCACGCCGTCACGCTCGACGGCGAGGCGCTGGCGGCGCCGGCGCTGGAGGAGGTGGCGCTGTCCGGGCGCTACCTGCTCGGATGACCGAGCTCGACCCCGACGAGCTCGCGGGCGCGCTGCTCGCGGAGACCGCCGGCCTCGCGCTCGAGCTGCACGGCGCGATCGCGCAGCTGCGCCGCCAGGGCGCCGCGCTGCACCTGGCGGCGCCCGTCGCGGCGATCTTCGAGCAGCCGGCCGGCGGCGCGAAGCCGCGCCATCGCGCCGGGCGCCCCTCGAGCGAGCTCGTGGCGCTCGCAGCCGACGCCGCGGAGCAGGTGCGC
>DASXXY010000362.1:0-4405 GCA_036502805.1 Gaiellales bacterium
ATCGTGGTGCGGCGAGGAGCCGTCGAGCTCCGCATCGTCGGCCCACAGCATGCGACGCGCTCGAGCAGCGCCAACGACGCCGCGCTGATCGTGCGGGCGACGCAGGGCGCCTGCACGTTCCTGCTGCCGGCCGATGCCGAGTCGCCCGTGCTGCTCGAGGATCGGCTGGCGCCCGTCGCCGTGCTCGAGGTGTCGCACCACGGCTCGGCCGACGACGACCTCGCGCGCCTGCTCGCGCGCCTCCGCCCCAGGCTCGCGGTCATCTCGGTGGGCGCGCACAACCGCTACGGCCACCCCGCTCCGGCGACGCTCGCGACGCTCGCCGCGGCCGGCGTGCCCGTGCGTCGCACCGACCTCGAGGGCGACATCTCGCTGGCGTGCGGAGCGTCCGGGTGACGCCGGTACGATCCGTGCGATGGCTGCCGCGCCCCTCGATCCCGCGTACCTCATCGGCGGCACCGACCGGCCCAAGGTCGAGCTCGCGATCAGGCGCCTGCGCGCCCGCGTGCGCGCCGAGGACGGCAGCGTCGAGGAGCTCAGCGCGCGCCGCCACGACGACGACGGCGAGGGCGTGGACGGCGAGGAGGCCGCGGACTTCTGCAACGCGCTCGGGCTCTTCGGCGGGACGCGGCTGCTCGTCGTCTCGGGCGCCGAGCTGTGGGGCGACGACAAGAAGGCGGGCGCCGACATCGCCGCGCTCGAGGCCTACCTGCCGGCGCCGGCGCCGGATGCCGTGCTCGCGCTGCTGACCGCCGGCGAGGTGCCGAAGGGCCGCCTGCGCACGCTCGTCGAGGCGGCCGGCACGGTGCTGGCATTCGACCTGCCGGGCCGCGAGGGCCAGCGCGAGTGGCTGCGCAAGCAGGCCTCGCGCGCCGGCGCCGAGCTCGACAACGGCGCGCTCACGCGCCTGCTCGAGCTCGCAGGCGACGACTCGCAGGCGCTCGCGAGCGAGGTCGAGAAGCTCGGCCTGTGGTCGCGCGGCGAGACGATCACGGCCGAGCGGGTCGACGAGCTCTGCGTGCTCACGGCGGACACGCCGCCCTGGGACCTGACCGACGCGCTCGGCGACCGGCGGCCGGCCGACGCGCTGCGCGTGCTCGGCCGCCTGCTCGACGGCCCCGACGGCGACGTGCCGCGCTGGCTGCCCTCGATCGCGCGCCACGTGCGCCAGCTGGCCGTCGCCCAGCGCATCGGCGAGCAGGGCGGCGGGCCCAAGGACATCGCGCGCGAGCTCGGGCTGCGCAGCGAGTTCGTCGCGCGCAAGCTCTCGCGCCAGGCCGGGCGCTGGTCGCCCGAGCAGCTCTCGGCCGCGCTCGTGCGGATCGCGATGGTCGAGCGTGAGACGCGCGGCGAAGGCGTGCTGCGCGATCGCTTCGCGCTCGAGCGGGCGCTCACCGAGGCCGTCGGGCCCGGCCGCTGACGCTCGTCGCGCGCCGCTTCGCTAGAGGCCGGCGGGGTGCCGCGCGACGTAGCCGTCGGGCGCGCGCGAGGCTGCCGTCCAGCGCGACCCGCCGCCCTTGCTCGCGGCGGTGTCGTAGCGCAGGCCGGCGACCACCATGTACGCGTGGCTGTCCTTGGCGTAGATCGTGACCCACTGCCCGGGGCCCGAGTCGCCCCAGTTGTAGAAGTCGTAGGAGGCGAGCGGCGCGTCCAGCAGGCCCGCGCCGTGGAGCGCGTAGCTGACCGAGCCGGAGCAGTCGTAGCCGGTGTCCTGCCAGCTCTGGTGTCCACCGCCGAAGCGGTACGGCATGTGCGCGATGACGTTGCCCGCCGCGATGATCTGGGCGATCGCCGCCGGCGCTCCGGCCGGAGCGACGGCCAGGCCGTTGGCGCCGATCGTGGCCGCGCCGGGCGGGGGCGGGGCGATCTGGCCCGTCGTCTGGTTGGCCTGCGCGGGCGTCGTGCCCGGCGCGACCGAGCCTGCGGCGGAGGTCGTCGCCGTCTGCGTCGTGCGAACGGACACGGCACCGGCCATCGTGCCCGACCTGACGGCCTTCTTGAGCGTCTTGACCTCGCGCGGGCTCAGCACGCCGTCGATGCGCAGGCCGGCCGCGCGCTCGAACTGGCGCACGCTCGTGCGCGTCGCGGGGCCGAAGGCGCCGTCGGTCGCGGCCGGGAAGCCGAGCTTCGTGAGCGCGTTCTGCAGCAGCTTCACGTCGGCGCCCTGGGCTCCGACGCGCAGGCGGCGGATGCCGAGCCAGCGGCGGTCGCCGGGGCCGCCGCGCTGTGCGCGCTTGAGCACCTTGAGGAAGCGCTTGGTCACGCGGGCGGAGCGGTCGAGGCCGGTATCGGCGCGCAGCGTGCGCACCATCGTCGCCGTGTGCGGGCCGAACTGCCCGTCGGCCTTCACCGGGTAGCCGAGGCCCGCGAGCATCCGCTGCAGCTTGCGCACCGCGGGGCCGGTCTCACCGGGGTGGAGCCCCTGCAGCGCCGGGGCGCGCGACACGCGGCCGGCCTGTGCAGCAGGAACCGCGACGCCGACGGCGAACAACGCTGCGAGAAGGAGAACGAGCGCCTTCGGGGAACGGTGTGTGAAGTGAACGGGAGTCGGCATGGCTTCCGGGGGCAGGGCGTCTCGAGGACGCCGGCGCTGGACGGGGCGCGGAGGCGCATGGTGCGCGCCGCGGCTTGCTCAGTGCGGACTGACCCTACAGGAGAGAAATGCGCTTGTCGCGGGTGGTTCGCAAACCCGTAGAACCGATGCGGCGTCGAACCTGCCGGGATCTCCCCAATGCTGGGCGTCCCTCAGCTCAGGGATGAGCTGAAGCGGGGTGCGCTGCGCGCCAGCGGCGGGCCGAGATCGTCTCGGCGGTGATCAGGACGACCAGCACCGCCGCGATCAGCGCCGCGACGAGGAGCGCCGGCAGGGCGATGCCGAGCGCGCCGCAGACGGCGATCGCGAACACCGCCGAGAGCCGCTTGCCGCTCACCGAGCCCGCCATGCGCAGGCGGAAGACGAGATGCCCGACGAGGTAGAGCATCGGCCCCGCCGCGAGCGCGACCAGCTCGGGTGCGTGCAGCGTCCCGCCGGGGTGCGCGATCACGATCTCGTCGCCGACCGCGGCCACGATGATGCCCGCCACGATCGGCACGTGCAGGTACGTGTAGGCGTCGCGCGCGAGCCGGCCGCGATCCTCCGACCGCTCGAGCCGGCGCGTCGCGATGTCCGCGACGTAGCTGAAGTAGAGCCACCAGAGCGCGGCGCTGCCGAGGAATGCGACCGCGATCGCCGAGCCGCGCGCGATGTCGACCTGGAGATTCGAGGCGGTCGCCCCGATGATCACGATCGACTCGCCGAGCGCGATGATGATGAAGAGCTGGAAGCGCTCCGAGAAGTGGCCGCTGTCGATGTCCCAGTCGTCGGTCATCACGCGCGGGAGCCACGGCACCCAGTAGCGCGTGGCAGGGCCTGCGAAGTCGATCGCGAGCGCGACGAGCCACAGCGCGACGCGTGCGCCGCCAGGCGCGAAGCCGCCGGCGACGTAGAAGGCGCCGCTTGCGATCGACCACGTGAGGATGCTCGCGAACGTGCTCGCGATGCCCGAACCGGCCGGGCTCGCGCGCACGACGAAGAGGTTGCGCCCGATCTGCAGCCCCGCGTAGGTGAGCGCGAAGAGCGGCGCCCGCGCGCCGAACGCCGCGGGTATCGCGATCGCCATCAGCAGGCTCGCGAGCATCGTCGCCATGAGCACGACGCGCACCGCGATCGAGTCGGGATCCATGAAGTTCGTCATCCACGTCGTGTACGTCCAGGCCCACCACACGACGAGCAGCAGGAAGAGCGTCTTGGCGGCGCCCGCGACCGTCAGGTGCGCGAGCAGCGCGTGCGAGAGCTGCGTGATCGCGAACACGAACACGAGGTCGAAGAACAGCTCCAGCGTCGTCGACTTCTGCTCCTCCCCCTCGCTGCGGCGCCGGAAGTGCGGCGTGCCCGAGAACAGGTCGACACCGCTCACACGCGCACGACGCCCGTCACGAGTCGTCGCCCGGCACGCGGCGGGCGCGCTTGCGCGCCGAGGTCTGGCGCTTGTCGTCGAGCCGGCGCTCGACGGCGCCGCGGCCCGGCCGGGTGGGCCGCCGCGGCGTCCGCGGCTTGAGCGCCTCGCCGATCATGCGCGCCAGTCGCTCGCGCGCGATGCGGCGGTTCTGGTGCTGGCTGCGCTCGTCCTGCGCGCTCGCCGAGAGCGTGCCGGCCGCCGTGATGCGCGTTCGCAGCCGCTCGGCGAGCCGCGCGCGCTGCGCGTCGTCGAGCGCGAGGTCGGCGATCGCGACCGAGATCGTGACGGCGCTGTCGGTCGTGTTGACGTGCTGGCCGCCCGGCCCGCCGGCGCGGGCCGCGCGCACCGTCAGCGCGGCATCGGCGAGCGCGCGCTCGCCGGCGGCGACGGGGTCGTAGGGGGTGGAA